>CAKRFH010000029.1:0-27239 GCA_934320555.1 uncultured Roseburia sp. | reverse complement strand
GTCATGGCTTGCCAGGATCCTGATGACCGTGGCTGCAACCTTAGTACCGCTGCGAGCGACACGGAGCGAGAGCGTGTCTTGATCCGGTTCCCTCCTTCCTCCCAATCCCCACAACCTAACGCAGCGTTTCGCGTCCCTATAAAAATTTAAAAAGGAGAACCATCATATGACCCCAGTTTTAGAAGAAATATCCAAAATCGGCATCGTCCCAGTCATCGCCTTAGATTCCGCCGAAGACGCTGCCCCACTCGCCAAAGCCTTATGTGACGGCGGTCTTCCATGCGCCGAAGTCACCTTCCGCACCGCCGCTGCAGAGGAATCTATCCGCATCATGTCCGAGCAGTTCCCTGACATGTTAGTTGGAGCCGGAACTGTGCTTACAACGGAGCAGGTGGACCGCGCTGTGAATGCCGGCGCCAAATTCATCGTAAGCCCTGGACTGAATCCAAAAGTTGTCTCCTACTGCGTGGAAAAAGGAATTCCGGTTACACCGGGCTGCTCAAACCCAAGCGATATCGAGACCGCGATCGAGCTCGGTCTTGAGGTTGTAAAATTCTTCCCGGCAGAGGCAGCAGGTGGACTTGCCATGATCAAAGCCATGTCTGCGCCTTACACAAATATGAAGTTCATGCCAACCGGCGGCATCAATGCGAAAAACTTAAACTCCTACCTTGCTTTTGATAAAATCATTGCCTGCGGCGGTTCCTGGATGGTAGGCAAAGATCTCGTTGCTGCCAAAGACTGGGATCGTATTACCAGTCTTACAAAGGAAGCTGTTTCCACAATGCTTGAGCTTAAGCTGCATCATATCGGAATCAACTGCGCTTCTGACGAGGCTGCTGCTTCAGATGCTGCCAAATTTGCCACCCTGCTTACCCAGTGCATCACAGGCGGACCGGTCTCTTATTTTACAGGTTCCTGTATCGAACTTATGAAGGAACCGGGACGTGGCACAAACGGTCATATCGCTATCGGAACCAACTCTGTTTCCAGAGCCGTTTACCATCTGGAAAAACGAGGTTTCTCTTTTGACGAGACTTCTTTCAAATATGACGAAAAAGGTAATCTCCGTTTCGCCTACCTGACAGAGGAGATTGGCGGCTTTGCTGTCCATCTCACCAAAAACTGATTTTTCTGTCACTGATCCATATGGGCTGTCTGCACCTGATGCAAACAGCCCTTTTCTTTTCCTCAAAAATACGTTATACTTCTCCTGTATTTTCAAAAGATGAAAAGCACGCTCTGCGAACATTCTATTGCCATAAACGAAAACCTTCCCTACAGAAAGGAAAAAAATATGAGAAATATCATTGATATAAATTCAGAATGGATTCTGTCCACAGAAAAAAAAGATGAGGGCACTTCTGTCCACAAAAGAATCCTCCCTCTCTACAAGGAGGACAATTATGCTTACTATCTGGAATTTTTGAGTGTGGCTCCTGTCATGGAGATCTCTTTGAATGGAGAAAAAATTGCCGTCCATAACGGCAGCTTCACCCTGTTCCGCGTCGATGTGACGGACAGGATTGTCAACGGTGATAATGAACTGGATGTCTGCTGCACAGGTGACTGCCCTGCTGTGGTGGCAAACCTGATTTTAGTCGAATCCACCCATTTTTCCCTCGATCACTACGGGGATGCAGGAATGCTTGTACAGCCTTCTGAGGTGACGGCTTCCTCCGCTTCTGTGAAGTTACGCGCATACACGAACTGCGTTCCTGCGGATGCCATGATCTCTTATACAATTCTGACAACAACCGGAACTATGCTTGCCAATAAGAGCGTCCCTGCTTCCTCCCCAGAATATGTCTGCCATCTCAGCAATCCAAGCCTGTGGCACGGCAAGGTCTCCCCGTCTCTCTACGTTGCAGTCGCGGCCTTTATCTCCGGCGGCAGGATCGTTGACCAGATCGTACTCCCATTCGGACTGCGGACGGTCACAACCGATGCGAGAGACCTCCTTGCCGTAAACGGAAGTCCGGTTCCGGAAAAAGAAGTGCTCCGGACAACCGAAACCGATCCTTATTTTTACGATGATATGGACGCTGCCGGCACCTTTCTGTGTGCAGACCTCACACCGTTATGCAACGGGTGCACCGACACTGCCGACTGTGAATTACAGATCCGCGAATTTGTCTTACAGCACTCCTATCATCCTTCCATTCTCTGCTGGAAGCTTCCTGCAGATGCCGCAGATCTCGCGAACGTAATCCGAGAGGTAGATCCGTATCGCCCGGTGCTATTGTAATTGTGAAACTCCTAAAAAACGTATATTGGATTGTGGACAATAACCGAAAACATAAGAAGACACTGGGGAGCCGCCGGTCCTTAGCGACCGTATTTTGGTCGCTTAGTACCGCTGCGAGCGACACGTAGCGAGAGCGTGTCTTCGTTGTTTTTGGTTATTGTCCACAATCTCCACCGCGTAAATTGAGTTTCACAAGGATCTATCACACCAGTCCACCGGCAGCCCGAAGCGCTGACAGCCCTGCATACAGTCTGTCATGCACTTCCCCTGCCTGTGCCATCAGCTCCTCTATCCCGCCTGTCTTCCCGGCCCGGATCGCAGTCGTGACAGCGGCACAGCAGTCGAAGAGTTCGGTCATGCCAAGTGTTCCCGATACACTTTTTAATGCGTGCATGGCATCAAACATTGCCGCATACTCGTTCCGCTGCATGGCACAGACCCCCGCGCGATAATGACCGTCCTCTAAAAAGCGCAGCAGATATTTCCCATACAGCGCCTCACTTCCCGCAAATCTTCCGATTCCGTTCTCAAAATCAATTCCAAGCTTTTCCAGTGCATTTTGATCCATTCTGTATACTCCCGTCTTTCTTTTTGACAGTCTAATTGTACTACTTCTTACGTTATATACAAGTACTACTTCTTCATTTTCGGCTGAAAAATAATGCTTGCCAGATAACCGAAGATGAGCGCCGCCGAGATTCCCACCGCACTTGCCGTGAAACCTCCTTTAAAAATGCCGATAAAGCCCGATTCGTCCACCGCCTCCTTCACGCCTTTCCACAGTGTATTTCCAAATCCTAACAGCGGGACACTCGCCCCTGCGCCGGCAAATTCTAAGAACGGCTCATAAATTTGCAATGCACCGAGCACTGTACCGGTACATACCAGAAGCACCATAATGCGTCCCGGCAGCATCTTTGTTTTTTCCATAAGAATCTGGACCAGGGCACAGATGAGCCCACCAACCCAGAATGCATTGATATAATCCATAGATTCCTCCTTACTTTTTCTGTCACTCTGCGTGCTCGATCACGACCGCATGTGCAATCCCCGGCACTGTCATCCCCTCGTTGAAAGAAACTGTGGAGAGCAACGCCCCGGTCGGGACAAACAGAATCTTATTGAGCGTTCCCGTCTCTATTTCTTTCAGATAGCGGGCACTCAAAGTAACCGCAGAGCAGCCACAACCGGAGCCCCCGGCACCTGTATTCTGTTTTTTAGCATCATAGATCTCAATCCCGCAGTCCGTGTGTACTCCCTCGATATCGTAACCATCCTTCCGGAGCAGATCGATTAAAATCTCCTGTCCCACGGTTCCAAGATCCCCGGTGATGATCCGGTCATAATCCGACGGTTCCGTCCCGAAATCGAGGAAATGCTGCCGGATCACTTCCCTTGCCGCAGGCGCCATCGCTGCTCCCATATTCATGGAATCCTTGACTCCGAAGTCCACAATTTTCCCGGTTGTAATCCCTGTAATCTTCGCCCTGGATTTGGTTTTTCCAAGCACGAACGCTGCGCTTCCGGTCACAGTCCACGTTGCGGAGAGCGGACGCTTGTTGGCATATTGTAACGGAAAACGGAACTGCTTCTCCGCGCTCGCGAAGTGGCTTGATGTCATCGCCACCACATAATCCGCATACCCTGCCGCCACACACATTGCGCCAAGTGACAGTGATTCCCCACAAGTGCTGCACGCCCCGTACAATCCGAACAGCGGCACCTCGAAATCCACCACTCCGAACGAGGTTGCGATCGTCTGTCCGAGCAGATCCCCCGCAAACAGATACCGGATCTGGGAAGATTCTAACCCGGCCTTCCCAACCGCCATCGTGAATGCCTCTTTCTGCAGGGTGCTCTCCGCTTCCTCCCACGTATCCTGCCCAAAGGTATCGTCCTCTCCCACCACATCAAACAACTCCCCGAGCGGACCTTCCCCCTCTTTCTTCCCGACAATATTTGCCGAACTGATGATAAAAGGAGCCTCCGCAAACCGGAGGCTCTGATTTCCCATTTGCATCTTCATACATGTCCCCTTTTCTTTTTGGTATTAGTATGAATCTGTCCTTCTTTCTTATTCACTTTCGTTTCTTTTTAGCTCACTGGCAATTTTTTCCGGCGAAATCTTTAAGTAGACACAAAGCCTTAAAAATTCGTCCGCAAGCAGAGGTTCCTTATAACCTGGTCTTAGTTTTTCCTTCGGAATCCCTGTTTTTTGAGAAACCAGTCCACTCGAAAGACTGTTTTCACACAGATATTTTATCATGTACTCTGTTACTTCAGACGTCTGTCCCATTCTCTATCCCTTCCACTTTCTCATCCTGTCTTTTTTTCCGGCACACTCTCTGCCGTTTCCTCTCTGTCCGTGTATATTTCTCTGTTTTTATCATATGATATCCTATTATATTCTTAGCTACAGAGACTTTCAATCTTATTTTTCCGGTATATTCAGAATGAATTGACGCACAAAAATAAGTGGGATATGATACGTGTAAAAGAATTATTTTCTGGAAAGAACAGGCGGATTTTTGCATGCGGAATGAATACATCTCAAAAGCACTAAAAGAATATCGGAAGAAAAACCACTACTCAGTCAATGACGTCTCCCTGATGTTAGGAGAGCGGTCCATGGAGGTTGCCCCAAAGACAATTTATGGATGGGAAAGCGGTCAGTCTCAGCCGAGTGCAGACATTCTTCTGACTCTGTGCGAGATTTATCACATTCCAGACATCCTGTCCGCGTTCGGATACGGGAACAATAACGCAAAGCTTTTGCAGCTCACCTCCCATGAATGTGAACTGATCGCCTCTTACCGCAGTCATCCGGAATTGCAGGAAGCGGTCAATATTCTGCTTGACTGCAAGCCCCCTGCGATGAAGAGGAAACCGATGGTCAGACAGCATGCGGAGCATAAGCCAGAAAAATAGAAGTAAAAAACACACGCTGTTTTCATACAGCGTGTGTCAAAAGGAATGATCCTTTTCGTCTTCCACGCCATCTGACAGCACGATCAGAAAGTTCTTAATGCGCTCGTCTGCGCACAGTCACTCCTTCCCCAATTATAAATAGTATCACCAAATATCCCAAAATCAGTACATCACACCTTGCATCTTTTTCTCAACAAGTATAAAATGGTAGTATTCGCTTATTTACAAGGGAGAGTCTTTTTATTATGAACGCATTTCAATTTATCTGCCAGTATATCAGACGGCACAGGTTACAGTATGTTCTTGGTATTCTCACACTCTTTTTCGTCGACTATGCCAATATTTTTATTCCAAAGCTCACCGGTGTGATCACCGACGGACTTACCGCCCATTCGATGGACTGGGGCGATGTGAAGAGGAATCTTCTTTATCTCTTCCTGCTTGGTCTCTCGCTTGCGGTCGGACGGTTTTTCTGGCGCTATTTCCTGTTCGGGGCATCCCGCTCCATCGAGAAAGAGCTGCGGAACGATATGTTCGCCCATCTGGAAAAAATGGATGTCGAATATTATAACGAACACAAAACCGGCGACCTGATGACCCGCTTCACCAGCGACTTAAATGCGATCCGCATGGCGATCGGTCCGGCTGTCATCAGTGTGTTCGATGCTTCGGTCATGACATTTATGGTCATTTTCCAGATGATGTATTACGTCAGCATGAAGCTCACACTGCTCACCTTAATCCCGATGCTTCTTATTTTATTCGGGGAGATTTATTATGGAAAAATCATCCGTCCGCGCTTTACCGCCAGACAGGAGGCAGTCTCCGACCTTACGGACTACGTGCAGGAGAGCTTTTCCGGCATCCGTGTTATCAAAGCATTCGTCCGGGAGAAATCGCAGCGTTATCATTTTCTGAAAGAAAATACTAACACGATGGAGAAGAACTTAAGCATCGCGAAGATCCAGTGCTTCATCATTCCGCTGCTTGATGTCGTGATCGGACTCTCCTCACTCATCACCTTAATATACGGCGGTTACCTCGCCCTGTTAGGTGATATTACACTTGGACGGTTCGTGGCGTTCAACCAGTATATCAATATGCTTGTCTGGCCAATGTTAGCCTGCGGGGATTCCGTCAATATGTTTTCCCAGGGTGCCGCTTCGATCCACCGTGTCCAGGAAATTTTTGACAGTAAACCGGAGGTTGCCGATACTGACAAAACCGAACCTGTGGATGAGATCAAAGGCGAGATCACCTTCAACCACCTAAGCTTCATCCACCGCGGACACAGCGAGCCTACCCTTGAGGATATCAATCTGCATGTCCCTGCCGGTACGACGCTTGCAATCATCGGCAGAACCGGAAATGGCAAATCCACACTCGTAAACCTGCTGCTTCATTTATATAATACGAAACCTGGCATGCTGCTCATCGACGGAAAAGATATCAACACGATTCCTCTTAAGACACTCCGTGAAAATATCGGCTACGTGCCGCAGGATAACTTCCTGTTCTCTGACACCTTAAAGTCCAACATCGCTTTCGGTGCAGAGGATGAAGATATGGGCGCGATCACATCCGCCACACAGGCAGCCTGCATCCATGAAAATATTGTGCAGTTCCCGGATGGATATGAAACAATTGTAGGTGAACGTGGCGTTACTTTATCCGGTGGACAGAAACAGCGAAGCTCGATTGCAAGGGCTCTGATGAAGAATGCCCCGATCCTCATTTTAGACGATGCCCTCTCTGCCGTTGATACAGACACCGAGGAACACATCCTGCACAATCTGAAGAAAAACCGTGCCGGAAAGACAACGATTCTCATTGCGCACCGTATCTCCACGATCCAGAATGCCGACATCATTATGGTATTAGAGAACGGTACCGCCGCTGAGATTGGAAACCATGCCTCCCTGATGGAACAGCACGGCATTTATTATGATATGTTTGAAAAACAGCAGTTAGAGGCTGCCAAAGGCGAAGCACAGGGCAGATTAAACGGAAAGGAGGACTTCTAAACTATGAAACGTTTACTCGGCTATTTAAAACCACATAAATGGGTTATGACCGCAGCAACCGTGCTCGTCCTCTTTATCATCGTCGTCGAGCTCGCGCGCCCGATCGTCATCGGGGATGCCATCGACAATTACATCAACGGCTACTATACCCCTTACATAGAGACTACTGCAGACGCCCCTGGTGCTGTCGCTTATCAGGGTACCTACCTCACCAGGGATTTTACCGCTTCGGATGGACAGGTCTATGACCAGATTTTTCTCTACGACAACCATTACTACATGGCAGAGCATCTCTCTGCTTTTGAGTGCGAGGATCTGAAAAATGCGGACACGGACACACTTGCATCCTACGCTGCAAGCCAGAGAGCACCACTTACGAGAGAGGAACTTGCGGCACTGCGCCACTATGATTTCACTGGCATTTTAAAGGCTGCCCTTCTGTACCTGTTCCTGCTCGCTGCCGGGTTCATCCTGAATACATTAGACACGTGGATTTTGCAGAAAATGGGACAAGAAATCATTTTCCAGATGCGCGAGGAAGTGTTTACCCACATCCACAGCTTATCGTTGAGCTTTTTCAACAATACACCTGTGGGCAAACTTGTCACCCGCGTCTCCAACGACACGGAAGCCGTGAACGAGCTGTTCTCCACGATCCTTGTGAAGCTATTCAAAAATGTGGTGAAAATCTTCGGATACGCCGTTGTCATGCTCTCGATCAACGTGCGGATGGCACTTGTCTCTTTCGTGCTGCTCCCGGTTGTCACAGTACTCACCTTTTTCTTCCGCTTTATGTCGCGGAAGGCTTACGAGATCACAAGAAACCGTATCACGGACTTAAATACCTTTTTGTCCGAGCATATCTCCGGCATGAAGCTGATCCAGATTTTTGCCAGGGAGGATGTCAAGTATCAGCAGTTTGAGAAGAAATCCGAGGATCTTTTTAAGGCAAACTGGAGGGAAGTCATGACGTTTGCCATTTTCCGCCCGTCCATTTATCTGGTGTCTGTCATTGCCATGGTGATCGTCATCGGAACCGGAAGCTATTCTGTGTTAAACCAGACGCTTTCGCTTGGAACACTGTTTATTTTCATCACCTATATCTCCTCCTTCTTCGACCCGATACAGGAGCTTGCCGAACAGTTCGGAACATTACAGTCCTCCCTCGCCTCCGCCGGAAAGATCTTCTCTATCCTTGACGAGAAGCCGGACATTGTAAAACCGGAGCATCCTATCGATGTCCAGATCAGGGGACGCATCGAATTCCGCCATGTGTGGTTTGCCTATGAGAATGAGGATTATATTTTAAAAGATATCAGCTTTGTCATCGAGCCTGGCCAGAAAGTCGCCTTTGTCGGTGCGACCGGTGCCGGAAAATCTTCGATCTTAAATCTGATCGGACGGTATTTCGACATTCAGAAAGGGGAAATCTTAATCGACGGCGTCAATATCAAAGACCTTGACACGGATGTGCTGCGTGCCGCCATCGGGCAGGTTCAGCAGGACGTCTTTATTTTCACAGGGGATATTAAGAGCAATATTTCGCTCGACAATGAGAATATTTCCATTGACGATGTGAAGCGCGCGGCAAAGATTGTGCACGCAGACTCCTTCATTGAAAAAATGCCTGGAGGATACGATGCACCTGTCACCGAACGCGGAAGCACCCTCTCCGCCGGACAGCGGCAGCTCCTCTCCTTCGCACGGACGTTAGCCTACGATCCGACCATTCTCGTTCTCGACGAGGCGACCGCCAACATCGACACAGAGACGGAGGCACTGATCACAAGCGCCCTCACAAAACTGATGGAAGGACGCACCTCAATCATGGTGGCACACCGTCTCTCCACGATCCAGCACGCGGACAAAATTATTGTCATGCATCAGGGACGTATCCGCGAATCCGGATCCCATCAGGAGCTGTTAGCGCAGAACGGCCTTTACAAGAAGCTGTATGATTTACAGTTAGTAGAAGGATAAAATAAGAGAGCAGTACTTTTTCCGGAAGTACTGCTCTCTTTTTAACTCATACAATCTCTAACCGTTCATTGATATACCGTTCCATCTCATTCTTCGAAATCCCGAGTGTCAGCGAAAGCTCACTGTAAAGCTCGTTCTCTGCCGCCTTCAGATACCGTTCATCTAATGAGGTGATCTTCTTTCCCTGTGCAATTCTCTGCTGTTTTCGGCAATATAGTGTTTTGATGATGCTGATCCAGGCTCGGTAATCGCATGTTTTCAATGCTTCCTTATACTTCAGCTCGCGCATCTTCTCATCGGTGACCCAGAGCTCTTCGATGGACGGCATCTCTTTTATGAGCTGCTCCGCTTCTGTCTTTGTGATGACTTTTCTCATGGTTACTTTTTCATTGTCAGTCGGCGCATATATTTTTCCTTTTCCGTCTCCATACGGCGCCAACACATAATACAGCCTGTCCTTATTGCTTCCCGGAATGTCGATATGCGTGATTTCTTCAATCAGGCAGACACCTTTGCATCCATAAACAATATATTCTCCTACTTCAAACATTTTTTCTGATTCTCCTTTCCTTGCAGTTTTGCTTTTAGGGGAATAAATCCCGGCAGTTATTATAATTTTACCATTTTTCTGGCAAAAAAGTCAGCAAATTTCCACTTTCTGAACCAATTTTGTGAAAGCTGTCCAAAAACTGTCCGGTTGTATTTGATACATTTTAACAAGAAAAATACTTTCTTCCTGTGCAAAAATGAGTTATAATCACTTATATGGTTTGTAATATAAAACTATGTTTCATATTATGGAACTTTTTCACAGGAGGATCTTATGAATCAAAAATATGATGTAATCTCATTAGGAGAAATTTTATTAAGACTTTCCGCCCCGGTGAATGGAAGGCTGGCACAGGGAGATACACTGATGAAGCATGTCGGCGGTGCGGAGTTAAACGTTGCCTCGGTGCTTGGCATGCTTGGCTTAAACAGCGCCGTTGTCTCTAAGGTTCCTGACAACCTTCTGACTTCTTATGTACGGAATATTCTGCGCGAGGCAAAAGTCAGCGAGGAATATCTGGTGGAAGACACTTCCGCGGACAGCCGTCTCGGACTCTACTACTACGAATACGGTTCCTATCCACGCAAACCGCGGGTCGTATATGACAGAAAGAATTCTTCCATCAATAAAATAGAATGGAACGATGTCCCATCTTCCATGTTTGGAAATGCCAGACTGTTCCATACAAGCGGAATCACGTTAGGTCTCGGTGGAAATGCACGGGAATTCGCCATCCAATGTATCAGAGAATTTAAAAAACAGGGGGCACTCATCTCGTTCGATGTCAATTACCGTTCCAACCTCTGGACAGGCGAGGAGGCAAGAGCCTGTATGGAGTCGATTCTTCCTTATGTCGATATTTTCTTTTGCTCTGCCGACACAGCGCGGCTTACGTTCGGCAAAACAGGAACAACCGAAGAGATCCAGAAATCGTTCTGTAAAGATTATCCGATCTCTGTTGTCGCATCCACGGAGCGCACCGTTCTCACACCGAAAAAGCACAACTTTACCTCCGTCATTTACTCTGCCAGGACAGATTCTTACTACAGGGAAGAACCTTACAACAACCTGGATGTCGTAGACCGCATCGGAAGCGGCGATTCTTATGTGGCAGGCGCGCTCTATGGATATTTAAAATATGGAGACTGCCAGAAGGCGCTCGAATATGGCAATGCCATGGCTGCGATCAAGCACAGCCTGATCGGGGATATGGCTTTCACCGATCTCGCCGAGATTGACGACATTATCTCACAGCACCAGAATACTTCCGGCTATCAGGCTGAAATGAAACGTTAAGCAGCTCTTAACTCCGTGTGGAATCCCGGATTACAATCTCCGGCTCCACCCGGATATGCCGTTCTGCCTCCGTCAGTTCCTCCCCGCGGATCAGCCGCAGTAAAAGTTCTGCTGCCATATGTCCAAGCTTATCCTGCGGATGGGACACGGTTGTGATCGGGATATGGTTATTTTTTGCCAGAAGGGAATTGTCAAAGCCTGTGACGGACACATCGCGCGGCACTTTTTTTCCAAATTCCCGCAGCGTCCGGATGACTTCCACTGCGATCTGGTCATTGTAGCAGACGATCGCATCCACTGGCATTTCTTCCTGTATCACTCTGCATACTGCCTCCCGCGGCTTCACCTCGCGGTCTTCGGTATAGAACCAGGTCACGTGGTCCGGGTCGTACAGGATCCCTGCTTCCTGCAGCGCCCTGACATACCCTTTATGCCTTGCCTGCCCCTGCACATCATCCGCTTTGAAAATTCCAAGGATATGGCGGTGTCCGAGATCGGTCAGGTATTTCGTGATCAGATACCCTCCCTTCACATCATCCATGAGTACATAAGGTTTCTCTTTCATCTGCTCAAAGTATCCCTGCACAAACACATACGGAATCCCATACTCATCCATCTGATCATATAAGCTGGTATGGCGGCACGAAATCTGCGTCTTGCTCGGCTCGATGATGAGCCCGTCAATATCTTTCGAAAGCAGTTCCTCCATACAGCGCGCCTCGGCAGCCCTGGAATTGCGTGTCGTTTTAAGCAGAATGCTGTACCCGTTCGCAGTCATCACCTGCTCGATTCCCTGAATCAGCCTCGGAAAGATGTAATCTGACAGATAGGTGGTCACAACAGCTATGTTTTTTGAAGTTCTGGTATGGACGGTCCGCTCGGAGACGAAGGTTCCCCTTCCGTGCTCCGCATAGAGGAAGCCTTCTTCTGTCAGCTCGGCAATCGCTTTGCGCACAGTCTGGCGGCTGATATGGTATTGTTCGGCGAGCATGTTCTCCGACGGGATTTTATCGCCGGGATTCCATGTTCTGCGGATGATTTTCTCTTTTATTTCGTCTTTTACGTGACCGAATTTGGGTTCTTTCATATTGGACTCCTTTTCTGCAAAGCTGAGGGGATTGACATGTCTGCGCTGCCGGACGGTAGGTTGTGTGAGCCGGGAGATGGATGGGGTTCCTCCAGATTCCCATTAGGCTAAGAACTCCGATGAGCCTCCTAAAAGCAGAAAATGTCAGCAAAGGCTTCCATTTTCGGAGTCTCATCTCCGTAGCCTAGAGGGAATCTTCCGGAACCCCATCCATCTCCCGACATTCGTTACGTTATGGACGGCAGCTTGGATTTTCGTTCGACTAAGATATATAACCTGATCTTTTATTCCTCGGATATTTTCCTTCAAGTGCATACTTTGACAAGTATTCCTGGAATCTCTTTTATTGCTCAATGTTCATAATAAATCTGCATTTAGGGAACTGTGAGCATCCATAAAATTTTTTCCCTGCTTTTTCTCCTTTTTTCGCCACTCTTAAGACCATCGTCGCTCCACATTTCGGGCAGATTAATGTTTCTTCCTGTTTTTGTGTTTCCTCTTTTCCTTCTTCCTTTTTGCTTTTCACTTCCTCAATTATTTTTTTGTATTTTTCCACATAATCCTTCCGTTTTTCAGATGTTTTTGACAACAGGCTTTCTGCACGTTCCTTCATTTGCTTTTTTGACGAAGCAATTTCCCCGGAATCCGCCTCCATCTTTTTTATGACAGCTACAAGCTGATCGGCACGGAGTACCTGATTTTTGATTTCCTTTGGTGCATATCTGTCGTTGACGACTGTTTTCGGATTTGCAAGTACAATCAAGGATTTATAGAAATTGTCAAAGAACTTCCGGAATCCAAATCCCATAATGAGATTTTTCTTTTCTGCGCAACATTCTTTTAATATCTCCATGTGACGTACATTCTGTGTAATAGGCGAGTAAATCCCCTCTTTATGCCACTTCCCGCCATATTGCATATTCCGGATAAAATCACCCTTTGCGTTAATTTCTATATTTCCATATAAATTTTTACATTCAATCAAATATGTAATTTTCGGCGCTATTACAACAAAATCAATCTGTGCACTCTGACCGTCTTCTGTCTCGATATAAATATCGTGTAAAACAACCAGATCCATATTACTGTTTTTTAGTTCGAATAAAATATTGTCTTCTCCTGCTATTCCAGCTTTTGTAACAGCTATTTCCCGTTGTATCTTCTCTTTCACCTCATCCTCTGCTTCCGGCAAAAGCTCCTCTAATTTTTCCAAATACATTTTTGCATTTGTTGATTCCCTTGCAATCACAACTTCCGGTTTTGAAAATAATCCCATATGTCTGCTCCCTCATCTTTTTCTTTCAATCTCTAATCAGTATCATCGTCCCGGTCGAACCCACAACCAAGCTGCCGTCCATAATGTAACGCATGCCGGGAAGGGGTGGGCTTCCGGAATATTTCATCTACGCCACGGAGAAGAGACTCAAGTCAATTATCGAAGCCTTTGCTGAGATAATTGGCTGCTTTGAGGCTCTTCGGAGTTCCCGGCGTAACTGAAATATGCAGGAAGCCCACCCCTTCCCGGCTTACACAATCTTCCGCCCGGCAGCGCAAGCTCCCAGTCATCCCCGGTTTTATGATTTTCCTTATGTAACTTGTATAATATATCTTCGCATATTGTACAACTATGAAGTCGTAAGATTTATTGATTTTCCTTTATTAACAGATAATATGATAGCACAGAAGAAACAACTTGTACACCACCGCATACAAGTTATACACTAAATCTATCAGAAAACCGAACCCCTGAAACATGCACTTTGAAAGGAGCACACTATGAAATTACAGAAAAACTACAAATTCTGGTTCTGCACAGGTTCCCAGGACTTATACGGAGATGAATGTCTCTCACATGTTGCCGCACATTCCAAAGAGATCGTTGCTGCATTAAACGCATCCGGCATTCTTCCGTATGAAGTGGTGTGGAAACCTACCCTCATCACCAACGAGCTGATCCGTAAGACTTTCAACGAGGCCAATACCGATGACGAATGCGCCGGCGTTATCACATGGATGCACACGTTCTCTCCTGCAAAGTCATGGATCCTCGGACTTCAGGAGCTGCGCAAACCATTACTCCACCTGCATACGCAGTACAACATGGAAATCCCATATGACACGATCGACATGGACTTCATGAATGAAAACCAGGCCGCACACGGAGATCGCGAGTTCGGTCATATTGTGACCAGAATGCGGATTCCGAGAAAAGTGGTAGTCGGGCACTGGACGGAAAAAGAAGTGCAGGAGAAAATTGCTTCCTGGCAGCGCACCACTGTCGGCATCATCGAGAGCAGCCATATCCGCGTTATGCGTGTCGCTGATAACATGAGAAACGTTGCCGTCACAGAGGGAGATAAAGTAGAAGCTCAGTTAAAGTTCGGCTGGGAAGTGGACGCTTATCCGGTCAACGAGATTGCAGAGTCTGTCGCAGCGGTATCCGAATCCGATACCAACGAACTTGTGGATGAATATTATGACAAATATGAGATTCTCCTAGAGGGCAGGGATCCTGCTGAATTTAAACGCCACGTTACCGTGCAGGCACAGATTGAACTCGGCTTTGAGCGTTTCCTGGAGGAGAAAAATTATCAGGCAATCGTCACACACTTCGGAGATCTCGGTACCTTAAAGCAGCTTCCGGGACTTGCCATCCAGCGTCTGATGGAAAAAGGCTACGGCTTCGGCGCAGAAGGTGACTGGAAAGTTGCTGCCATGGTCCGCCTGATGAAGATCATGACCGCCGGTATGAAAGATGCAAAGGGAACTTCCATGTTGGAGGATTATACTTATAACCTCGTTCCGGGAAAAGAAGGTATCTTAGAGGCACATATGTTAGAGATCTGCCCTTCCATCGCAGAGGGACCGATCAGCATCAAGTGTCAGCCGCTCTCCATGGGTGACAGGGAAGATCCTGCCAGACTGGTCTTCACCTCCAAAGAAGGTCACGGTATTGCAACTTCCTTAGTAGACCTCGGAAACCGCTTCCGTCTCATTATTAACGATGTGGACTGCAAGAAGACAGAAAAAGTCATGCCGCATCTTCCGACCGCTACAAACTTCTGGGTTCCACAGCCAGATCTGCGCACCGGTGCCGAAGCATGGATTCTCGCCGGAGGTGCACACCATACTGCTTTCACTTACGACCTTACCGCAGAACAGATGGGCGACTGGGCAGAAGCTATGGGTATTGAGGCTGTTTATATCGATAATGATACGAAAATTCGAGAATTTAAACGCGATCTGGCACTCGGCGAGGTTGTTTACCGCTAACAGCTTATCCCTCGAAAATAGTAAAATATAACAGAAAAAGTTGCGTTCCTGCGATTATTATGTGGTATGATAATTGCAGGAACCTTTCTCATATTTTCACTGCTGTCTGTACCAAGATCCGGTACCGGATGGGCAGTGAGATCAGGGACAAAAGGACAATTATTTTTTTATAAGGAGAAGAAACAATGTTAGAATCATTAAAAAAACAGGTTTACGACGCCAACATGGAACTTCCAAGACGTGGACTGATCACTTACACCTGGGGCAATGTAAGTGGCATTGACCGTGAGAGCGGCTATTTTGTCATCAAACCGAGCGGTGTTGACTATGACAAGCTTATCCCGGAAGATATGGTTGTGATGGATTTAAACGGCAATAAGATTGAGGGACGCTACAACCCAAGTTCCGACACTGCCACCCATCTTGAACTTTACAAAAGGTACCCGGAAATCGGAGGTATCGTACACACCCACTCCCCGGAGGCTACTTCCTGGGCACAGGCAGGACGTGATATCCCGCTTTACGGAACCACACACGCCGACTATTTTTACGGACCAATCCCGTGTGCGAGAAATCTCACACCGGAAGAAATCGACGAAGCCTATGAGAAGAACACCGGTCTTGTCATTATCGAGACTTTCGAGACCAGAGGTATCAATCCCATGCACACACCGGGTGTCTTATGCACAAACCACGGTCCTTTCACCTGGGGCAAGGACGCTGCTGAGGCTGTCCACAATGCAGTTGTGTTAGAGGAAGTTGCAAAGATGGCAACCAGAACCGAACTGATCAACCCGAAGGTTTCCCCTGCTCCGGACTGCATCCGTGACAAGCATTTCTTCCGCAAACACGGTGCTAACGCTTATTATGGACAGGCCGGATCCGACAACTAAACCGCAAAACCATTTTTATAAAGGAGAACAGGTATGACAGACTACAGATCTTATATTGAAAACGGAAACGCCGTCCTCGGCATTGAGTTCGGCTCCACAAGAATCAAAGGGGTACTGATCGGACCGGACAACGAGCCGATCGCACAGGGAAACCATGACTGGGAGAACCAGCTCGTTGACGGCATCTGGACTTACAGCCTGAATGCGGTCTGGGAGGGATTACAGGACTGCTACCGCAATCTGTTACAGGATGTACATGAAAAATATGGCTGCACGATCACCTCTCTTTCTGCCCTTGGCTTTTCTGCCATGATGCACGGCTATATGGCTTTCGACAAAGAGGGGACACTCCTCGTGCCATTCCGCACCTGGCGCAATACGATCACAGGGGAAGCTTCCGAGGAGCTCACAAAGCTGTTCGACTACCATATTCCACAGCGCTGGAGCATCGCCCATCTGTATCAGGCTATGTTGAAAAAAGAACCTCATCTGGAAAAAATCGACTCCCTGCTCACCCTTGCCGGTTATATCAACTGGCAGATGACCGGTGAAAAAGTCATCGGGGTCGGCGAGGCAAGCGGTATGTTCCCGATCGACATCCAGACAAGGGACTATAACGAGCGCATGGTAAAACAGTTCGATGAGAAGGCTGCCTCCATGGGTTATTCCTTCCACATAAGAGACCTGCTTCCAAAGACTGCCTTAGCAGGTGATGTGGCAGGCTATTTGACCGAAGAGGGCTCTAAGAAGTTAGACATTTCCGGAAACTTAAGAGCCGGATGCCCGGTTGCCCCTGCGGAAGGAGATGCCGGAACCGGAATGACTGCCACAAACAGTGTTGCCGTCCGTACCGGAAACGTATCCGCCGGAACTTCTGTCTTCGGCATGATCGTCTTAGAGCATGACCTGAAGAAAGTTCACGACGAGATCGATCTTGTCACCACTCCTGCCGGTGATCTCGTTGCCATGGCTCACTGCAATAACTGTACCTCAGACCTGAACGCATGGGTCGGACTGTTCCATGAATTTACCGAGGCAGCCGGAATTAACATGTCCATGAACGACCTATATGGTCTGCTTTACCGCAAAGCCATGGAGGGCGATGCAGACTGTGGCGGACTGTTTGCCTGCAACTATTTTTCCGGGGAACATATCACCGGATTCGAAGAGGGACGTCCACTCTTCGCAAGAACTCCGGACGCTTCCTTCACTCTTGCAAACTTTATGCGCACAAACCTGTATGCCTCCCTTGCCGTATTAAAAACCGGTCTTGACATCTTAATCAAAGAAGAACAGGTTCAGATCGACAATATTTTCGGACACGGTGGTCTCTTCAAGACGAAAGGGGTCGGTCAGAATATTCTGGCTGCGGCGTTAAATACTCCTGTTTCCGTCATGGAGACAGCAGGAGAAGGCGGTGCCTGGGGTATGGCACTTCTCGCTTCCTACATGGTTCACAAAAAAGATGGCGAACCGCTGGATGCTTATCTGATCAACGAAGTATTCAAGGGAGACACCGGAAGCAAAGTAGATCCGGATCCAAAAGATGTGGAAGGCTTTGAAGCATTCATCAAACGCTATACAGAAGGGCTCGCGATCGAGCGCGCCGCTGTTGAACATCTATAAAAATAGCATGCTCGATCCGTGAATATTCTACAAGTGAATAAAAATTCACTTGTCAAGGATCGTCAGGAACAATTCAAGGATAATGCTATAACGGAGGATAGTATGAACATAATATATAGCAATGCAACAGCCTACATAATGAAAAAGGAAAACAGAAAATACTATGCTGCTTACGAGGAACGCTACAAAACGGCTCACGCTCACGGCGTTAGTTGGTCGAGTAACGAAAGTACCCCCGTTGTGATGGAAGTGATTGATAAGTATAAAATCAATCATAACCAACACATTCTTGAAATTGGTTGTGGCGAGGGTAGAGATTCCAGGATTGTGCTTGAACACGGTTTTCAGTTAATGGCAACTGACATTTCAAATGAAGCTATTGCATACTGTAAAAAAATGATGCCCAAATATGAAAATAACTTCTGTGTTCTGGATTGCCTTTCCGATGAGTTACACGAAAAATTTGATTTCATTTTCGGTATCGCTGTCATTCATATGCTCGTTCTTGATGAGGATAGAGATGGCTTTTATCAATTCATTCGCAACCATCTGACCACAGACGGTATTGCACTAATCTGTACAATGGGCGATGGTGAAATTGAAAGACAAAGCGATATTTCAACGGCATTTACGCTACAAGAAAGAAATCACGAATCCGGAAAAATGATGGTTGCAGGAACATCATGCAGAATGGTATCTTGGGACACATTTGAAAGCGAACTTGCACGAAACGGATTAACCCTCATTGAGAAAGGAATCACAAGTGCGCTTCCAAATTTTAACAGCTTAATGTATGCGGTTATCAAAGTATAAGGTGCTTGACCGAAAATCGAAATAAAAACTGATAAAAGTGGAACAGGCATGACCGAAATCATGCCTGTTCCAAGAAATTCGTATATTACTGTTTTACGACCACCGGGCTTCTTATTGACTATTTTTGAAAAATGAATCGTAATCATTCGACATCATCTCAATTTTGAATTTTTTCGTGTACCCGTCCTCCGTCTGTCCACGATATTGCTCTAAGGTCAGCTTCCAGCCGTGCATCTCCACGATTTTCTTCGCGATGGAAAGCCCTAAACCACTTCCGCCCTCACTTCCCCTCGACACATCCCCTCTGGAAAAGGGTTCAAACAGCTGTTCTGCCAGTTTCTCCGGGATCAGGGGGCCATTATCCGCCACCGTCACACAGATCACTCTTTGGTCCTGCCATGCCTGTAAGGCGATCCTGCAGCCTGACGGGTTGTGTTTTCTTGCATTGTTTAACAGATTCGTGATCACACGGGACAGCTGGATTGCATCCGCCTGCACATAAAGAGCAGTTTCCGGAATGTCGATCTCAAATTCCATTCCGGCTTCTTCTAAATCCGAATAGAGCATCGCCGCATTTTCTCTCAACAGCTCATAAAGATCCACTTTTTTCCGGTTTAATGTAAATCCGGCACTGTCTAACTTCACATATTCGAATAAAAGCTCGATCAGTTCATTCATCCGGACAGATTTTCTCTGGATCGCCATCAGGTATTCCCGCTGCTTCTCCTTATCCTCTACCATGCCGTCTGTCAGCGCCTTCGCATAACCGCTTACCGTTGTCATCGGTGTCCGCAGATCGTGGGCGACATCCGAGAGCATCAGGTTTCTCTTTCTGTCATACTCCTTCTGTTCCCGCACGCGCTCCTGTTCCATTTTGTCAAACTGTGCCGCTGTAATCCGTGCAAAACAAAATGCCCCGATCAGATAGGGAAGCAGAATCAGAAGCGTCCCGGCTAACACTGCCAAAAACAGCAGAAATGCCCGTCCACGGCTCATCGTTACAATTGCAGTACTTACACCTGTCTGTCTAAATATTCTTCCAAACAGCTGTCTGGTCGTCAGTGGGAACAGGCTTCCAATTGCTTTCATCATAAGAAGCCCTAATGTCACGAGCAGTTCGAGCAGCATCTGTGCGTTCCCATAGGTAAGATTTCTCTCCTGATGCGGGAAAAAATAATCATATACAACCGGGAGCGCCAAATTGTTTAACACACTCATTAGCAGATACTCGGTCACTCCCACAAGAAACAGAATCTCGATAAATCTTCGGATTAAAATCCACTGTAACTTTTTCTGCTCGTTCATTTACTTCTCCAATCGATATCCAAGCCCGCGGATTGTGCGGATATAGGCTGCCGGATCTTCATCTAACTTGACACGCAGCTTGCTCATACACACATTCACACAGTTATCCGAGGCATAGTATTCGTCATCCCAGCCACATTCATAAATCTGCTGCTTTGTGAACACCTTGCCCGGATTTTTCATAAAAAGCTCCATAATCCGGTACTCGGTCGGTGTCAACGACAAAGCTGTTCCATTTTTCTTTATCACACAGGACTCTGCATCTAACACGAGATCTTTCACGCTCCACTGCTTCGGGCTCTCACTGCCGGAACCGAGCGAATAGAACCGTCTTAAGTTGGATTTCACGCGTGCAACCGCTTCAAGCGGATTGAACGGCTTGGCAAGATAATCATCTGCCCCGAGATTTAATCCCAGTATTTTTTCCGAATCCGCATCCTTCGCCGACAAAATAATGACCGGTATATTGCTCTCCTCACGCAGCTTTTGCAGAACACGGTATCCGTCTAATTTGGGCATCATAATATCTAACACACAAAGTGCTGGCTGTTCTTTTTTCAACAGCTCTAATGCCTGCACACCATCCTCTGCCTCTATCACCTGATACTGTTCATTTTCCAGATACAGTCTCAGAAGACTTCTGATCTCTGCTTCATCATCTGCAATCAGGATCTTGTATTCCATACCGTCTCTCCTCCCTGCTCTTCTTCGTTTTCTGCCGGACTTTCCTGCTGTTCTGCCTGATTCTCTGCCCTATTCCCAGTCTGACGTTCTGCCTGCATCTCTTCGTAATAGGCTCCCTGCATCTCCCGTGGGATTCCGTAGCGCAGTCTCTCATACAGTGCAGCGCCCGTTGCATCCTTATATGGCTGTACATAGAACAGGGTGAGAATTCCGCCTGTCATGACGCCTAAGATATCCCATCCCAGGAAAGAAAGATCTAATAAAAAAGTGCTCCATTTCTGTCCATCCATCATCTGACGGCTCTCCGCAAACACCTGGTTTTTCGGCATCTGAGGGTTCTCTGCGAGAATGTATGGAACCATACGATATTCGTAGTATTTTATAATCCCCGGAATCACGAACAACAATGTCCAGAGCAGCAGATACAGATCACGGAAAAACATGATCTTTACGATATTCTTATACTCTACGTCGAATGCATAACCGATGTTTCCAACGATTGCTTTCTCCCTGAGGTTTCTGATATAGAACCGCCTGCATCCGACTTCAACAGGATTGCACACCAGTGCGGCAAGTGCCATTGCCACTGCAAGTATGACAAGGAACAGGATCAGAAAAATCCCTGCAAAAATAATAACTGCGATCCATGGCAGATTCCAGATGCTCTGGTTTAATTCCGGAAACAGTTCCCCGTCGTCATAGTATGCGTCATCATAGTAGATATCTGCATTTTCTCCGTCTGTAAATTCCCGGATAACGCTATCTGTCCTGTCCTCCACTACGCTGCCCATGCTTCTGCCACCGGCTCCTCTTCCTCCAATGCCGGCAATTACCAGGATCACCAGGCTGATCAGGACGCATTTCCAGTAGTTTCGTTTGAAAGTGGTTTTTCCACGGGTTTTTAGTTCTTTTCTTGTCCACATAACTATTTTCTCCTTTTTATAATCTTCGGGGGCGAAACTCCTGGGGTGGCTGTGTTGATGAGCGGAAGGTGGCGGCGGGCGGATTGCAGACACGCTCTCGCTCCGTGTCGCTCGCAGCGGTACTAAGGTTGCAGCCACGGCCATCAGGATCCTGGCAAGCCATGACCTGATGACCATGTCTGCGACCTAAGTACCGGCGGCTCCCCAAGGTCTGCAATCCGCCCGCCGCCACCTTCCGCTCATCCTCTTACGGTTATTTAGGAGTTTCGCTTTTATGCTTTTTATATTTTCTAGTATTATAGTAACATGGATTTCTTAGATTTCCAGCTTTGAAACCTTAACGTTTGCTAAACTTTTTCTGCTTTGTTATTAGAATATTTTTCGATTTGGAGATTTGACGGCAAAATTGGGTATATTTCCTTTTTTTACGACCATACTGTTGTAAAGAATTGTTTGTAAGGAAAACAGATACTCTGTTTAGATAAAGATGGGAGGAATGGAATTATGAGTGAAAAGGAAACAAAGAAGTGGAAGAAACTCAGTCAGACGATACAGGAAGAAGGTACTGCTGAACGCAATGAAGCATATAATGATTATGTAAAGGAAGTGACCCCGACACACAATCTCGTTGCAAATATGGTCAAGGCTTTTTTCACCGGCGGTATGATCTGCTGTATGGGGCAGTTTTTGTTAAATACTTGTCAGGGGTTTGGGCTTGATAAGGACACCTCGGGCAGCTGGTGCAGTCTGATTTTGGTGCTTGCCAGCGTGATTTTAACCGGGTTGAATATTTACCCTTCTATTGCCAACTGGGGCGGTGCAGGGGCACTCGTTCCGATCACCGGCTTTGCCAACGGGGTTGCCGCCCCGGCGATTGAGTTCCAGAAGGAGGGGCAGGTCTTTGGGATCGGCTGCAAGATTTTTACGATCGCAGGACCGGTTATTCTGTATGGGATTTTTTCCAGCTGGGTGCTGGGGCTGATTTACTGGATTTTGGGGATGTTCTGAAAATTGACTGAGGGACGCTGCCGGTTTTCGGTTGTGTAAGCCACCCAATATAGGTTGTGTAAGCCGTGAGCCTGGTGGGGTTCTCCAGATTCCCATTGTGCTGAGAACTCCGCTAAGCCCATAGCAGGATTTTGTGTCAGCAATGGCTTCCACAAAATCTTGGTCTTATCTCCGTAGCCCAGAGGGAATCTGGAGAACCCCACCAGGCTCACAGCATTCGGCAGATTATTTTGTTGGGCGGCATCGATAGGCTATTGGACCGGCAGCTGTGTATCATTTATTTTTCAGAAAAAATTATTTTCCTTTCACGAACCCAATTCTTAAACTTTCCCTGTGATAGGGTATTTATCCTATATCTATATCTCAATTTCTATAACCAAGTAACGGTAGCCGGGAAGGATATTCCACTTGTAGATACACTCTCGATACCGCCCTCTTGATTCCTACGATGCGGAAAGGCTTGTGCGAACCCGGAGAAATATCCTCTACGCCACGGAGATGAGACCCTGGATGATTCTCGAAGCCTTTGCTGAGAGAATCGTCCGCTTAGGGGCTCATCGGAGTTACCGGCGTAACGGAATTTCGGAGGGTTCACACAAGCCTTTTTGCTCACAGCCTGCCAGATGGGCGGTTCCACACACTTCTATCCAATTGGAACATCCTTCCCGGCGAGCCAATTATTTAAAATTAATTCTATATTTTACTCCATAAATTCCTTCACAGAAGCATAAATGCCCTCTGCATTCAGTCCATACTTCTCAAGAAGTGCAACAGCCGGACCAGACTCTCCGAAGCAATCCTGGATACCGATTGTCTTAACCGGTGTCGGTGCCTTGCGGGAAAGTGTCTCGCAGACTGCAGAACCGAGTCCTCCGATTACGGAGTGTTCTTCTACAGTTACGACCTTGCCACATTCTTTGGCAGCTGCCACAACGAGTTCCTCGTCTAATGGCTTAATTGTATGGATATTGATCACCTTTGCATCAATGCCGTCTGCTGCCAGCTTCTCTGCTGCCGCAAGAGACTCTGATACGCATAAGCCGGTTGCGATGATGGCAACGTCTTTTCCTTCTCTTAAGGTGACACCTTTTCCGATCTCGAATTTGTAATCCGGATTGTCGTTGATAACCGGCACGGCAAGACGTCCGAATCTCATATAAACCGGTCCCTGATGCTCATAAGCTGCCTTAACAGCTGCTTTTGCTTCGATATCATCACTCGGGTTTAAGATCACCATGCCAGGGATGGAACGCATCAGCGCAATATCCTCATTGCACTGGTGGGTTGCACCGTCTTCTCCTACAGAGATTCCGGCATGGGTAGCACCAATCTTCACGTTCAGATGTGGGTATCCGATGGAGTTACGCACCTGTTCAAAAGCACGTCCTGCTGCAAACATGGCGAAAGAACTTGCAAACGGTACTTTTCCGGTTGTGGAAAGTCCTGCTGCGATTCCCATCATATTACACTCTGCAATTCCACAGTCGATATGTCTCTTTGGGAACTCTTTTTTGAAGATGCCTGTCTGGGTTGCTGCCGCAAGGTCCGCATCCAGTACATATACGTCATCATGCTCCTTTGCCAGCTCTACCAGCGCATTTCCATAGCTGACACGGGTCGCGATCTTCTTTACTTCTGACATAATGCTTCACCTTCCTTCTCGAGTTCTTCCATCGCAATGGCATATTCTTCATCGTTCGGAGCTTTTCCGTGCCATCCGACCTGATTTTCCATAAAAGATACACCCTTGCCCTTAACGGTATGCGCGATAATGGCAGTCGGCATTCCTTTCGTCTCTCTTGCCTCTTTGAATGCTGCTGCGATCTGCTCCATGTCATTGCCGTCCTTTAAGTCGATCACATGGAAATTGAATGCCTGAAACTTCTCGGCGATCGGATATGGGGAGCATACCTGGTCAACCGGTCCATCGATCTGAAGTCCGTTATTGTCCACGATGACAACCAGATTGTCTAACTTATGGAAACCTGCAAACATGGCAGCCTCCCATACCTGTCCCTCCTGGATCTCACCGTCTCCTAACAGTGTGTAGACACGGTAGTCATCCCCGGAAAGCTTTGCGGAAAGCGCCATGCCGACTGCTGCGGAGATTCCCTGTCCAAGGGAACCACTCGACATATCTACGCCCGGAATATGTTTCATATCCGGATGCCCCTGAAGGTAAGAACCCAGATGTCTTAACGTCTTTAAATCTTCTACCGGGAAATATCCCCGAAGAGCCAGTGCAGAATAAAGTCCCGGTGCTGTATGTCCCTTAGACAGCACGAAACGGTCTCTGTCAGCTTTCTTCGGATCTTTAGGATCGATATTCATTTCTTCAAAATATAAATAGGTAAAAATATCTGCTGCGGAAAGCGATCCGCCCGGGTGTCCTGCCTTGGCAGCGTGTACACCTGTGACGATTCCCTTCCGGACTTCATTTGCTTTAATCTGAAGCTCCTTCGTGTTCATTTTCCTGACCATGCCTTTCTATGTATTATTCTCCGAAAACAGCCTTGTAATCAGCCTGGAACTTTTCAATTCCCTGATCTGTCAGAGGATGTTTGGTCATCTGCTCGATTACTTTGTATGGGATTGTTGCGATATCAGCACCTGCTAATGCGCAGTCTGTTACATGGATCGGGTTACGGATGGATGCTGCAATGATCTCGGTATCATATCCGTAAATATCAAAAATATCAGCGATCTGTCTGATCAACTCAATACCTGGCTGGCTGATATCATCTAATCTTCCAAGGAATGGAGATACATAAGTAGCTCCTGCATTTGCTGCAAGAATAGCCTGGTTGGCAGAGAATACTAACGTAACATTTGTCTTGATCCCTTCTGCGGAAAGAACCTTGACTGCCTTAAGACCTTCTACGGTCATAGGAATCTTAACGACCATGTTTGGATGGATGGCTGCGATCTCACGGCCTTCTTTAATCATGCCTTCTGCATCAACAGTAGTAGCCTTTACCTCACCGCTGATTGGTCCGTCTACGATAGAAGCGATCTCTTTGATGACTTCTGTGAAGTCTCTTCCCTCTTTTGCGATCAGGGATGGGTTTGTGGTTACACCACAGATAACTCCCATGTCATTTGCTTTCTTAATGTCTTCTACATTGGCTGTGTCTACGAAAAATTTCATTTTAAAATCCCTCCGTTTATATTTGTTTCGTTTTCTGGTTGCTTTTAATCTAGCACATTTCATAAGTAAAAGCAAGTAAAAATAAGAAAAAGCAAGTTTAAATAAGCCAAAATAAAACTTTACAACAATTTCTACGGTTATTTTTCAAAATAAAACTGGCGAAATCTTTCGTTTCGGGGTATCATAGGTTATACCGATCATTGTGAAACGCAAATTTAGATTGTGAAGATTGCGCACAAGAATCAAAAACAACGAAGACACGCTCTCGCTACGTGTCGCTCGCAGCGGTACTAAGCGACCAAAATACGGTCGCTAAGGACCGGCGGCTCCCCAGTGTCTTCTTATGTTTTCGATTCTTGTGCGCAATCCAATATACGTTTTCTATGCGTTTCACAATCATCTATTACATCTAAGGAAAAGGGAGATTAGACATGCTTCAGTTAGAGCGTCAGAAATTAATTTTAGATTATCTTGAGAAAAACAGAAAGGCAACGACGAATGAATTAAGTGAGCTGCTCGGGGTATCGACTACTACGATCCGCACCGACTTAAACCAGATGGATAAGGATCATCTTCTGACCAAGACGCACGGCGGTGCCCTTTATCTTGACACATCCTCCGACCACACGGAGCTCACCGGCAAAGCCTATTATTTTCATGAGAGAGCGCTTGAGAACCAGCGCGAGAAGGAAGCGATCGCGGCAAGCGCCATCCACTTCGTGAAAGACCATATGTGTATTTTCTTAGATGCCAGCTCCACCGCCTACACACTCGGAATGAAGCTGTCCGGCTTTACGGAGCTTACCGTCATCACTAACGGTATCAACTTAGCCCTCGCCTTAAAAGATATGCCGGGGATTACAACCATCTTAACCGGTGGGATCGTCACCTCCGCATCCTCCTCCATTGAGGGGCTGCTCGGTGAGGATCTGCTCCGCAAAATCCACACCGACATTGCCTTCGTATCGGCAAGGGGCTTCTCCGTTGAAAACGGACTGACCGACTTCAGTATCTACGAAGCCGATCTAAAACGGATGTGCATCCGCGCCTCCGCAAAAACCATCGCCCTCGTAGACCACACCAAATTCGACTCCAGTTCCATCTCCAGCTATGCCTCCATCGACGATATAAACCTCGTCATCTCGGACAGCGGACTCTCCAAAAACGTGCAGGAAATCTACGAGAAAGCCGGTGTAGACCTGATGATTGCAGGGAACTAAACGCGATCCACAGCTGCCGTCCACTACCTTCCGTATGCCGAAAGAGAGCGGTACTTCCGGAGAAATTTCCTCTGCGCCACGGAGATGAGACCAAGGTTTTGTGAAAGCCTTTGCTGACACAAAATCCTGCTTTGGGCTCATCGTAGTTCCCGGCGCAATGGAATTTCGCAGCTAACTATATAAAAATCAAGTATTTTTTTAAAAAATTAAAATTTAGTTAGCAAAAGTATGCG
>CAKRFH010000028.1:0-27240 GCA_934320555.1 uncultured Roseburia sp. | reverse complement strand
AAGGACAATTGGCCGGATGTCGAAGAACTGGTTAATCAAAGGGGCGATGAGACTACGGTCTATTTACTGGCAGATGGCCGCTATATGGATCGTATAAATGCGGTTTATATTTATGATGGAAAAGATACATGGACGGATGAATCGGGAGTGGAATGGAACAAAGCTGTAAAATAGTAGAAGAGATATCCCCAATCCAGCCTTGAAAGCCTCAAAATAAAATGCTATGATAAAAATAGCATGCCACATTCGGTCATCAGACAGATGCCCGGGCATAGCGGAAAGGAAGAAGAATGGCAGCAGAACTGTTAAAGAGAAGTGAAGTCCGGGAAGAGGATACCTGGAATGTGAAGGATATGTATGAGAGCGTGGAGAACTGGGAGAAGGAACTTACGGCAATCCGTACGATTGTAGATAAAGTGGCAGAATACGAAGGAAAAGTGATGGAGAGTGCGGGCAGCCTGCTTACAGTGCTTTCCGGGCTTGCAGAGGCAGGGGAGAAGTTAGGGCTTGCCTTTAATTATGCGGAGCGTCTGTTTGACGAGGATCAGACGAACACCGCACATCAGGCGATGAATGCGAAGGCATATTCCGCTTACGCCGAGATGGAGAGCCGGGTTGCATTCGTGGATCCGGAGATTATTGCGGCACCGCAGGAGCTGCTGGAACGTTATTATGAGGAATCTGACGAGCTTCCGCTTTACAGAAAGCAGATCGAGGAGATCCGCAGGAGGAAGGCACACTGCCTGTCCACTGAGATGGAGAAGCTTCTCGCGATGACCGCAGAGATGAGCCAGACACCGGCAGATACGTTTTCTATTTTAAGTAATGCAGATCTGGTACTTCCGGAGATCGAGGACGAGACCGGAGAAAAGGTGCGCCTGACAAGCGGACGCTACGGACAGTTTATCCAGTCCGCAGACCGAAGAGTGAGAAAAGATGCATTCGAGGCTATGTATAGCACGTATAAGCAGTTTTTGAATACATTTGCAAGCCTGTATAACGGCAATGTCAAACAGCAGATTTTCCAGGCAAAGGCAAGAAAGTATGCATCCACACTGGAAGCAGCGGTCGATGCAAACCATGTATCGCCGGATGTCTATCAGAACCTGATCGAGACAGTCAGTCAGAACCTTGACAAGATGCATCGCTATGTGTCTCTCAGGAAGAAGTGTTTAGGAACAGAAGATCTTCATATGTATGATATTTATACCCCGATGATCCCGGATATGGCGAAGACGATTTCATTCGAGGATGCAAAAGAGACCGTATTGAAGGCTCTTGCACCGCTCGGCGAAGACTATGTGGCAAAGGTGAAGGAAGGCTTTGAGAACCGCTGGATCGACGTATATGAGAATCAGGGCAAACGGAGCGGGGCATACTCCGCAGGCGCTTACGGCTGCCATCCGTATGTATTGCTGAATTATAATGGAACATTAGACGATGTGTTTACATTAGCACATGAGATGGGACATGCGATGCATTCCTATTATTCGAATGAGACACAGCCCTATATTTATGCGGAATATAAGATTTTTGTGGCAGAGGTGGCATCTACCTGTAACGAGATCCTTCTGATGGAATATCTGTTAGAGCATACGACAGATCAGAAGGAACGCGCTTACCTGCTGAATCATTATCTTGACAGCTTTAAGGGTACGGTATACCGCCAGACACAGTTTGCAGAGTATGAGATGCTCACAAACCGGATGTCAGAAGAGGGTGAGAGCTTAAATGCCGACAATCTGAGCAAGTTATATTTGGAGCTGAATAAGAAGTATTATGGCGATGAGATTGTTTCAGATGATGAGATTGCATATGAATGGGCGAGAATCCCGCATTTTTATTATAATTTCTATGTATATCAGTATGCAACAAGCTACTGCGCAGCCTACTCGGTAGCACATAAGATTTTAGAGGAAGGCGCACCTGCAGTAGAGCGCTATAAGAAGTTCTTATCCAGCGGATGCTCACAGGCACCGGTCGAACTGCTTAAGATCGCAGGTGTGAATCTCGAGACACCGGCACCAATCCAGGATGCGCTCGATGCTTTTGGAAAGATTATTGATGAAATGACGGTACTGGTAGAGGCATAATTTCCGAAAAAGATTGACGCCGCACCACTTTGGCTTTATAATAAATTTACCTATGCATACAATATTTTGAAAAGAGATGCGGGGTATGGAAGGGCGTGAAGCTATATGATCAAGAGCATGACAGGCTTTGGACGGTGTGAAGTGACAGAGGGAAACCGTAAGTATACGGTGGAGATGAAGTCTGTGAACCACCGTTATCTGGACGTCAATATGAAGATGCCGAAGGCATTGAATTTTTTCGAAAGCACGATCCGGAATGTTTTGAAGGAGTATATGGAACGTGGTAAGGTAGATCTGTATATCACCTATGAAGATTTTTCCGAGGAGCGGTTTTCCTTAAAGTACAATGAGGAGCTTGCAGGCGAATATCTGACCCATCTGAATGCGATGGCAGAGAAGTTTGGGTTGGAGAATGACATCCGTGTCAGCACACTGTCGAGATATCCGGATGTCTTTACAATGGAAGAGATTGAGACAGACGAGAAGGAACTCTGGGTCGGTCTTGAGAAGGCGATCCGCGGTGCGGCTGAACAGTTTGTGACAAGCAGGATCACGGAAGGGGAGCACTTGAGGGCAGATCTCTGTGCGAAGCTGGATACGATGCTGACATATGTAGATTTTATTGAGGAACGTTCCCCGGTTATTATGAAGGATTACAGGGAACGGCTGGAAGCAAAGGTACAGGAGCTTCTCGGTGACAGACAGATAGATGATGGCAGGATCGCGACGGAAGTTACGATTTTTGCAGACAAGATCTGCGTGGATGAGGAGACGGTACGGCTCAGAAGTCATATCAAGGGTATGAAGGCGGCGTTAGAGGCTGGCGGCAGCATCGGACGCAAGCTTGACTTTATCGCGCAGGAGATGAACCGTGAGGCGAATACGATCCTCTCGAAGGCGAATGATCTTGAGATCTCAGATACCGGAATTAATTTAAAGACGGATATCGAGAAGGTGCGCGAGCAGATCCAGAACATTGAATAGGTACAGGATGATATATGGCTAGATTGATGAATATCGGGTTTGGCAATATGGTCAATACCGACAAGGTCATAGGGATTATTTCGTCTGATTCGGCACCGGCGAAGCGCATGGTTGCCCGCGGCAAGGAACAGGAGACACTGATCGATGCGACGCAGGGACGAAGAACCAAGAGTGTGATCTTTACAGAGAATAATAAGATTATTTTATCAGCATTGCAGCCGGAGACACTGGCAGGAAGATTTAACGGCAATGCAGCAGAGGTTGAGTATGATTCGAAAGAATAAAGGAATTTTAATTGTTCTTTCCGGATTCTCAGGTTCCGGAAAGGGTACGATCATGAAGGAGCTGATGCACAGATATTCGGAGCAGTATGCGCTGTCGATTTCAGCAACAACGAGGAATCCGAGACCTGGTGAGACAGACGGTGTGGAATATTTCTTCCGGACGAAGGAAGAATTTGAAGGCATGATCGAGCGGGATGAGCTAATCGAATATGCGAAGTACGTAGAGAACTATTATGGAACACCGAAGGCATATGTGGAGGAACAGCTTGCAGCCGGGAAGGATGTTATTTTAGAGATCGAGATCCAGGGTGCCCTTAAAGTGAAGGAGAAGTTCCCGGATACCGTGCTGATGTTTGTGACACCGCCGAGTGCGGAGGAACTGAAGAAGCGATTAGTCGGCAGAGGCACAGAGGAGATGAGTGTGATCGAGTCGAGACTGTCCCGCGCTGTGGAAGAGGCGCAGGGAATCGAAGCGTATGATTACCTGGTTGTGAACGATGACCTTGATGAGTGCGTGGAGGAGGTTCATTCCATTATCCGCAATGAGCATTACCGTGTGACACGGAATCTGTCCGCAATTTATGACATGAGAAATCAGTTAACCGGTTTTTCAAAGAAGTGATTTTTTTGAAGAACTTCACTATATTATATTTATATGAAGAAGAGAGGAAAATATTATGATACATCCATCTTATGTTGAGTTGATGAAAGTAGTAAATAACGATGTTGAGATCGGGGAGGAGCCGGTTGTAAACAGCCGTTACTCGATCGTGATCGCAACTGCTAAGAGAGCCCGCCAGATTATCGCCGGAGCAGAGCCGATGGCTGAGAAGGCAACCTGCCCGAAGCCATTATCCATCGCAGTTGAAGAACTATACGAAGGAAAAGTAAAGATTGTTCCTGAGTCAGAGGATCAGGAGTAAATCCTAAGAGCCATCAGGGCTGTTGCACTGTCTGTTGAAGAGAAGTGTGCGACAGCCCTTTTGCCATGTAGAACAAACAGGAAAAGAAAGAGAGAACTGAATGAAATTATTATTTGTATCCCTTGGATGTGATAAGAACTTAGTCGATACAGAATTTATGCTTGGCATGCTCCGCGATGACGGAATTGAGATGACAAATGATGAGAGTGAGGCAGATATTATAATTATCAATACCTGCTGCTTCATCAACGATGCGAAGGAGGAGAGTGTCAACACGATCCTTGAGATGGCAGAGTACAAGAAGACGGGTCCACTGAAGGCACTGATCGTCACCGGATGTCTCGCGCAGCGCTATCAGGATGAGATCCGGGAGGAAATTCCGGAAGTGGATGCAATCCTTGGTACGAACTCTTATGAGGATATCGTGAATGCGGTTCATCAGGCATTAGAAGGTCATTTTTATAAGAACTTTAAGACACTTGAAGGACTGCCTAGCATCCGGACGAAGAGAAGCGTTACAACCGGTGGACATTTTGCTTATTTAAAGATCGCGGAGGGATGTAATAAGCGATGCACGTACTGTATTATTCCATATATCCGCGGCAATTACCGCAGTGTCCCGATGGAGGATCTGATCGAGCAGGCGAAAGATCTTGTGAAGAATGGCGCGAAAGAGCTGATCCTTGTCGCACAGGAGACAACTCTTTATGGAATAGATCTTTATGGAGAAAAGTCTCTGCACAGGCTGTTAGATGAATTAAATAAGATCAACGGGCTGTTCTGGATCCGTATTATGTACTGCTATCCGGAAGAGATTTACGAGGAACTGATTGATTCGATGATCCGCAATGAAAAGGTATGCCATTATCTGGATATCCCGATCCAACATTCAAGTGACACGATGCTCCGCCGGATGGGCAGAAGGACAAGCCATGATGATCTGGTGCGGATCATCACCCATCTGAGAGAGCGTATTCCGGATATTACGCTAAGAACTACTTTAATCTGTGGTTTCCCGGGAGAGACGGAGGAGATGCACGAGGAGCTGATGCAGTTCATCAATGATATGGAGTTCGACAGGCTTGGGGCATTTACCTATTCCCCGGAGGAAGGAACGCCTGCTGCCACGTTTGAAGACCAGGTAGAGGAAGAGTTAAAGAAGGACTGGCAGGCAGATGTTATGGAGCTTCAGGAGGAGATCATCTATGACCGGAATGAAGAGATGAAGGGCAGAGAGCTCTATGCCTTTATTGAAGGCCAGGTAGATGCGGAGAATACGTACGTCGGAAGAACGTACCGGGATGCACCGGATATTGACGGCTATATTTTCATTAATACAGACGAAGTGCTTGTGACAGGCGATATTGTGAAGGTACGCGTGACAGGGGCATATGAGTATGACCTGATCGGAGAGATTTGCTAGAGGAAAGGAAAGAGAGGAAAAGAAGATGAATTTACCTAATAAATTAACGATGTTCCGTGTGATTTTAATTCCGTTTTTTGTATTTTTTATGCTGGCACCGAACATGACAGGTTACAATAATTATATTGCAGTTGCTATTTTTATCGTGGCAAGTCTGACGGATATGTTAGACGGCAAGATCGCAAGAAAATATAATCTTGTGACGAACTTCGGAAAGTTCATGGATCCGCTTGCTGATAAGCTGCTGGTATGTTCTGCGATGATCTGCCTGATCCAGACCGGACAGCTCGCAGCGTGGATCGTTGTGATTATTATTGCAAGAGAGTTTATCATCAGTGGTTTCCGTCTGATCGCATCCGATAATGGTGTCGTGATCGCAGCAAGCTACTGGGGCAAGTTCAAGACCACATTCCAGATGCTGATGGTGATCGTGCTGATTTTAAATATTGACATTCCGTTCTTCCAGATCCTTGGTGTGATTTTGACCTATGTTGCACTGATCTTGACGGTCGTTTCCCTGATCGATTATATCGTAAAGAACAAAGATGTCTTAAAAGACCAGAAGTAGAGCGCAGGGAGGAAACAGAATATGAGAATTATTGCCGGAACAGCTAGAAGCCTTCCACTTAAGACGATTGAGGGACAGGATACGCGCCCGACCACAGACCGGATTAAGGAGACATTATTTAACATGATCCAGGATGAGGTGCCGGGAGCATATTTTCTGGATCTGTTTGCAGGAAGCGGACAGATCGGACTAGAAGCGGTCAGCCGCGGGGCGAGATATGCTGTATTTGTCGAGAATAACCGCAAGGCATGTGCCTGTATTGAGGATAATATTCATTTTACAAAGTTTGACCGGGAGACGAAGCTTTATCAGAGTGATGTGATCTCCGCAATCCGCAGCATGGAGGGAAAATATAAGTTTGATGTGATCTTCATGGATCCGCCTTATAACCATCTGTATGAGAAGGATGTGTTAGAATGTCTGGCAACTTCTTCTGTGCTGAAAGAGGATACGCTGATTATCGTGGAAGCATCCTTACACACCTCTTTCGATTATCTGGAAGAGATGGGCTATACTTTAAAGAAGCTGAAGACCTATAAGACAAATGTACATGCATTTATCACAAAAAACGCATAGGAGTCCGGTGCGATAGAGAGGCAGGAAGATTATGAAGAGAGCGATTTATCCGGGAAGTTTTGACCCGCTGACCTTAGGACATCTTGACATTATAAGAAGGGCATCCGGTATTGTGGACGAACTGGTCGTGGGGGTGCTGCATAACAGTGCAAAAAATTCATTGTTTTCTCTGGAAGAACGTGTTAGTATGATTGAAGAGATGACAGCAGATCTGCCGAATGTTACCGTTACCTCGTTTAACGGACTTTTGGTAGAGCACATGAAGGAGATCGATGCAACGATTATCGTGCGCGGGCTCCGGGCTGTGACTGATTTTGAGTACGAATTGCAGATTGCGCAGACGAATCATGTGGAGAATCCGAATGTGGAGACGATATTTCTGACGACGAGCCTGCAGTATTCATATTTAAGTTCTACGATTGTAAAAGAATTTGCATCTTATGGCGGAGATATCACGAAGTTTGTGCCGCCACAGTTCATAGACAGAATTTATGAAAAGTATCATATTAAAAAGTAAAGTGAGGAGCACCCGTTATGGCAAGCAGAATTGAACAGATCATTGATGAGATTGAAGAGTACATAGATGGCTGTAAGTATCAGGCATTATCTTCTACCAAGATTATTGTAAATAAGGACGAGATGGAAGAACTCTTAAATGAACTCCGTACCAAGACACCGGAGGAGATCAAGCGCTACCAGAAGATCATCAGCAATAAGGAGGCAATCTTAGCCGACGCACAGGCGAAGGCAGATGCGATCATTGCCAAAGCTCAGGTGAAGACAGACGAGTTAGTCAGCGAGCACCAGATCATGCAGCAGGCATATGCACAGGCAAATGAGGTTGTCATGATCGCAACCAAGCAGGCGCAGGAGATATTAGACAATGCAACGAACGATGCGAACAATATCCGTATGGGCGCGATGCAGTATACCGATGACATTTTAAGAAATCTTGAGATGTCCATCTCCCATGCGATGGATTCTGCAAAGGCAAGACATGACAATTATATGGCATCCTTACAGGAGTTCTACGATGTAGTATCTTCCAACCGTGCAGAGTTAAATCCTGCCGGGGAGCAGACAATGGAGGACTCTCAGGCAACAGGAGAACTGCCGGACGTTGATGTCAACGCAGATATGGTCAATTAGTCCGTCAGAGCGGAAGGAGCAGCCTGATAGCAAGAAGCGCCAGAATACCGGAGCAGAACGCTAAAAGAACCCGGATACAGAGATAATGCCGGATGGAGAGTGCAGTTCCTCTTATCATGGAGGAGGTCTGTGCGATCCCACTGAACCCGCCGAATGCAGTGAAGACCATTGCCAGGACATATTTGACAGAGAATGGCAGTGCTGATGCAGCAAGCAGGTGGATTCCGTTGGTGATCTCTGTGAGGTTTACGAGCAATAGCTTACAGAGCCACGGCAGAGGCAGGCTGCAAATCAGGGTGATGACAATTGAAAAGAGCATGATGTACCCGCCGATTTTGACGAGTGCCTCGAAACCGTTCATAATGCTGGCATCTATGATTTTAAAGTTTATTTGAGATCTGGATGCCGCTTTTTTTGCGGCTGGCGCTGCTGCATTTCTTCTCAGAAGGAACCGCCCGAGCAGAAGCGGCGGTCCATAGAGCAGAATCAGGCTTGGAACAAAAAGTTCCGGGCAGCAAAGTTCCTGTGTGAGGATATAACTGTTGATAAAGACAGGACTGATATTGTTTGTAATGCAAAAGAGAGCATTTGCTTCCTCAAAGGACATATCTTTGGAGGCTAAGAGGCTGGCACAGTTCTTACTTCCCATCGGGAATCCGAACAGGAATCCGGTGCACAGAACAAAAATTCCCGCCTCGCTTGCCGGAAACAGGAAACGGAGAGGTTTTATAAGCCTGCGGGTGCACAGGACGGCACAGTTCGAACTGATCAGGATATTCGAGAGGATGGCAAACGGCAATAAGGCAGGGAGCACCCGCTCATACCAGAGGGACAGACCGTCTGCAGCCGCACGGACAGCCTGGGCAGGAGCTGACAGAATATAGAGGAGAAACAGGAAGATTCCGATAAACATGCATTTCTTTTTCATAATACAATATATTGAAACCACAGAGAGTTTATGAATGCTTTTGGAGGATGTTGTATGAGGGAAAGAGGCATCCGGTATGTGCTTTTGTTCGTGGGAGCCGTTCTGTTGAATTTGTATCTGCTTGGAACGATCGAGATGTTGCTGTTTCAGAGAAGCTGTTTCGATTATCAGACAGCTTTTGAAAATTTCCGAAATGGGGAGCTGACGGAGGCAAACATGGACTTCCTGCTCCGTGCTAAGAAGGAAGAAGTTCCCAATGGAAAAGTAAATATCGCAGAAACGGAAGGAAAAGCACCGGAAAAGTCAGGGCAATGGAGTGGTCAGGTTTCCTGGGAGAGATTCAGTGAGCGGCTGACGATGTATTTTTCGATGGGAGGCAGTGAGGAAGATCCAGAGCTGCTGCAGGAATATGTCTCCTATGCAAAGCAGTACCACCCGGAGCAATTCGAAGCGATCCGAAGCCGGGTGGAAGCGATGTGGACGGATGCAGTCTGTTTTCCGGTCGGTCCGGTTGCAAACGATCCAAAAGCTACGGTGGAATATGGCAATTCGTGGAAGCAGAGCCGGACATTTGGTGGCGACCGCGTACACGAGGGCTGCGACCTGATGGCATCTGTAAATGAAAGAGGCATCTATCCGGTTTACAGTGTCTCTGATGGCGTGGTGGAAAAGATAGGCTGGCTGAAGCTTGGCGGCTACAGGATCGGAATCCGGAGTGAACATGGTGTTTACTTTTACTATGCACATCTTGCAGAGTATGCAAAGGAGTTCCAGACAGGGGAACCTGTGAAGGCGGGCACGCTGCTTGGCTATATGGGGGATACCGGCTACAGCGATACAGAGGGGACGACCGGGAAGTTTCCGGTTCATTTACATTTTGGCATTTATTTTGACGGGGAGGACGGCGGTGAGTTCAGCGTGAATCCGTACCCGCTTTTACGATATTTAGAGACACAGGAAAAGGAGACTACATAAGAAATGCAGTTGACGATTTACCATACGAATGATCTGCACAGCCATTTTGACAAGCTGGCACAGATTTCAGAGTATATCAGAAAGAACCGGAAGCCGGGGGATCTTTACCTCGACAGTGGGGATCTCTGCGACCTGAGCGATATTATGGTGCAGGGGACAGAAGGGAAGGGAGCCATCCGTGTTCTTAAAGGTGCTGGAGCGGATGCCATGGCAGTTGGCAATAATGAGATCGACCTGGCGAAGGAGCTGTTAGAGGGATGCGCGGCGGAGGGACTGCCGCTTCTTTCCTGCAATGTGACAGACAGGGAAGGAAGAGAGGCAGGCAACATCAGAAGTAGCCTTCTCATAGAACGGATGGGTGTCCGGATCCTTGTGATCGGCTGCTCCCCTTATTATGGCTATCAGGAGGAGACCGCGACCTTCCTGCCCGGAAAATACAACACATTCTTTGAGATGGGCGATCTGAAGACGGTCGAACCGGAGGAGCAGATCCGAAAAGAGCTGGAAATTTACCGTGGAAAATATGATTTTTGTATCCTGCTTTCACACAGCGGGTTTTGGATCGAAGAGATGTTAGTGAAAAAGATACCGGAGATCAATCTGTGCCTGGGTGGCCATTCCCACACGGTGTCCTGTGAGAACCGTTATTTACAAAATGGCAGTTATGGAGCTTATCTTGGAAAAGTGACATTGGAAATAGAGGATGGAAAGGTGCAGGCAGTGGCGACTGAATTGCTTTCGACCGAAAACTTCACGGAAATGGATAAAACGGTGCTGCAAGCCTGTGAGACAGAGCGGAGAGAGGCAGAACGCATGCTGGATCAGACGCTTTATACGGTGGAAGAGCTTCCGTGGGACTGCGAAAAAGAGAATCTGCTTACCAACCTGATCGCTGATGCGCTTTATGCGGAATACCCATGCGATCTGGCATTTACGAATGCAGGGATTGTGGAGGGCGGCATTGAGGGGGCGGTTTCTAAGAAAAAGTTAGTGGAACTTTCCCCGTCCAAATTAAACCCGACCCGCTTCCCGGTAAAAGGGAGTGCGCTAAAACAGGCGGTTTTACATTCGTTTGAAGCAGATTTCGTCAGACAGCAGGCTCCGGGTGCCGGGGTGCGCTGGACGGTTCTCGGGACACTCGGGTTCAGCCATAATGTCCGGATCCGGAAAGAGCCGTTTGCGATGTATATAGACGGAAAACCATTAGAGGAAGAAAGAATCTACATGTGCGTGGCGCATGACGCCTTACAGCGCGGGACAGGCTACCCGGAGCTTGCGGTGCCGGATGCGGATGCTGAATTTTTCTATGGCTTCATCCGGGATCTGCTAGAGCGGACTTTACAGAAGAAAAAGATCCGGGAACTTGCCGGGATAAAAAGACGGACAGAAAGGGTGGAAGAAGGATGAGCATGCGGTTAGACAAATTTCTCACAGAGATGGGACTTGGCACCCGCTCGGAGGTGAAGAAGCTTTTAAAGACAAAACAGATTACGGTAAATGGTGCCGTGGCTGTAAAGCCGGAGTTGAAAGTGGAACCGGAGACAGACGAGATCTGTTATAAAAATAATAAAATTGCCTATTGTGCGTATGAGTATTATCTGTTCTACAAACCGGCTGGCTGCGTGACGGCGACGGAGGACAACGTGCACAAAACGGTAATGGACTACCTGACCGACACCGTGCGCTCGGATCTTTTTCCGGTTGGCAGGCTTGACATTGACACGGAAGGGCTGCTGCTTATCACAAACGATGGTGCACTTTCCCATGAATTATTAAGCCCGGCGAAGCATGTGGAGAAGACTTATTATGCCGAAATAGACGGAAAAGTAACAGAGGAAGATGTTAACCAATTTAAAAACGGGGTTGACATTGGAGAGAAAACCCTTACAAAACCTGGCATTTTAAGGATTTTAGAAAATGAACCAGTATCGAAAATTGAGTTGACAATCACAGAAGGCAAGTTCCATCAGGTGAAAAGAATGTTCGAGGCGATTGGAAAGAAGGTTGTCTATCTGAAACGGATCTCCATGGGACCGTTGTGCCTGACAGACGATCTGAAACCTGGGGAATACCGGAAGCTGACGGAGGAAGAGGTTGCCGCGTTAAAAAACGTACACGGATGAAAGAAGGTGTACACACAATTGCAGGCGCAGATTCATGGAAAGTGCGTGACGTGATGCAACGATCTGTGATACAATAAAACAGATAGCCATGTGGCAGGGCGGAAGACGACTATTTTACGCTGCCATATGGAAATGGAATCAGAATAGACATGGATTTGAGATACAGAAAGGTATAACAGAACGAAATGAGCAACGGATTTTTACCAATCAGCAAAGAAGATATGAAGGAAGCCGGTATTGACCAGCTGGACTTTGTCTATATCAGCGGGGATGCCTATGTGGACCACCCGTCGTTTGGAAGTGCGATCATCACAAGGCTTTTGGAGGCACACGGCTATAAGGTCGGCTTTATCGCACAGCCGGACTGGAAGGATAAGGACTCCATCAGCATATTAGGGGAGCCGAGGCTTGGTTTCCTTGTGTCAGCGGGAAATATGGATTCTATGGTGAACCATTATTCGGTTTCCAAGAAGCGAAGAAAGATGGATGCCTATACGCCGGGCGGTGTGATGGGAAAAAGACCGGATTACGCGACAATTGTCTATTGCAATCTGATCCGCCAGACCTATAAGCATACCCCGATCATTATCGGTGGAATTGAGGCGAGCCTGCGCAGACTCGCGCATTATGATTACTGGTCCAATAAATTAAAACGTTCGATCCTTCTGGACTCCGGTGCAGATATTATCTCCTATGGAATGGGCGAACACAGTATCATTGAAATTGCGGATGCCTTAGACAGCGGTCTGGATATCCGCGACATTACATTTATTGACGGCACCGTCTATAAGACAAGAAAACGGGAAGATATTTACGATGCGATCGAGCTGCCACATTTCGAGGCGTTAAAAGCGGACAAGCTGGAATATGCAAAGAGCTTCTACGTGCAGTACAGCAACACGGATCCATATTCCGGAAAGCGTCTGTTCGAAACTTACGATGACAAGCTTTACGTCGTGCAGAATCCACCGTCAAAACCGCTGACAGAAGAGGAGATGGATCAGGTCTATGCTCTCCCATACCAGAGAACCTACCATCCGTCCTATGAGGTGGCTGGCGGAATCCCGGCGATCCGGGAAGTGAAGTTCTCTTTGATCAGCAACCGCGGCTGCTTCGGCGGATGCAGCTTCTGTGCACTGACGTTCCACCAGGGAAGAATCATCCAGACAAGAAGCCACGAATCCATTGTGGAGGAGGCGAAGCTGATGACACAGGATCCGGACTTCAAAGGATATATCCATGATGTCGGTGGTCCGACTGCCAACTTCCGCAGACCGGCCTGTGACAAACAGAAGACGAAAGGGGCATGTCCGCACAGACAGTGCCTGTTCCCGAAGCCGTGTCCGAATTTAAAGGCCGACCACACAGATTATTTACAGCTGCTAAGAAAGCTGCGTTCCCTGCCGAATGTGAAAAAGGTCTTCATCCGTTCTGGTATCCGTTTTGACTATATGCTCTGTGACAAAGACCAGACGTTTTTGAGGGAGCTGTGCGAATACCATGTCAGCGGGCAGCTAAAAGTGGCACCGGAGCATATTTCTGATCCGGTATTAGAGAAGATGGGCAAGCCGAGTGTGGATGTCTACAACCGTTTTGTGAAGGCATATAAAGAGATGAATCAGAAGCTCGGCAAGAAGCAGTATCTTGTTCCATATCTGATGTCCTCCCATCCGGGATCCACGTTGAAGGAGGCGGTAGAGCTGGCAGAGTTTTTAAGAGATCTCGGCTACATGCCGGAGCAGGTGCAGGATTTCTATCCGACACCGTCCACCATCTCTACGTGTATGTATTATACCGGGGTGGACCCTAGAACCATGCAGCCGGTCTATGTGGCAGTCAACCCGCATGAGAAGGCGATGCAGCGTGCTTTGATCCAGTACCGAAACCCGAAGAACTATGACCTTGTCTATGAGGCGCTGGTGAAAGCGGGAAGGACAGATCTCATCGGCTTTGACCAGAAATGCCTGATCCATCCGAGACAGGGCGAATACAAAAACCACGGAGCAGAACGCCGGAAGGATGACAGGCCGGCAGCAAAGAAGAAAACGATCCGCAACACCCATTCGAAAAAAGAGACCGCAAAGAAGCAGACAGGGAGAACAAAGCCTGCTGCAAAAACCAGGAGAAAGTAACCATCTATGAAACAGTTTACGATCAGCCCGAACGAATCCGGGCAGCGCTTTGATAAATATCTGAAAAAATTACTGAGCAATGCGTCCGGCAGCTTTGTATACAAGATGCTGCGCAAGAAGAACATCACTTTAAACGACCATAAGGCAGACGGAACAGAAAAGCTTGCATCCGGCGACAAGGTGAAGCTGTTTCTCTCCGATGAGACATTCGAGAAGTTTTCCGGCGGGGAGCAGGCAAACTCGGAATATGAGGCAGTAAAGGCGGTGGATGCATCCCGTTTGAAGGTCGTCTATGAGGATGCGGATGTTCTGATCATAAATAAGCCGTCCGGGATGCTGTCGCAGAAAGCGGTGCCGGAGGACATCTCTGCCAATGAGTATATTCTGTCTTATCTGATCCGAAAGGGAGAACTGACAGAGGAACAGTGGAAGACATTCCGTCCATCCATCTGCAACCGGCTCGATCGCAATACTTCAGGACTTCTGATTGCCGGGAAGTCCCTAAACGGTTTGCAGCAGATGGCAGAGGCACTGAAAAAGCGTACGGTACAGAAGTATTACCGTTGTATTGTAAAGGGAGAAGTAAAGGAAAAGACGCATCTGAAAGGATATCTCTCCAAGGATGAGTCCGCAAATAAAGTGACAATCCGCACCAGAATCGCCCCGGATGAGAAGGCAGATTACCTGCCGATTGAGACAGAATACCGCCCAGTGCAGGTATCCAACGGCTATACGGAGTTAGAAGTCCATCTGATCACGGGACGATCCCATCAGATCCGTGCACATTTAGCATCCATCGGTCATCCAATTATCGGGGATATCAAGTATGGAGACAGAGGCGTGAACGAACACTTTCGCAGGGAGGCGGGAATCCGTTCCCAGATGCTGCATGCTTACCGGATCGTGTTCGAGGATGGAAGGGAAGTGATCGCCCCGACCGGAAAAGAGTTCGACCGGGTGTGGGAGCTGATTGAGGATGGATTAATACGCTGATTACCAGAAAAATATTGTCAGAAAGAAAAGAAAAAGGTTCTGCAGGAAAAATCCTGTCAGAACCTTTGACATGTCCGGCATATCGTAATTATTTGGAAACACTGTTGATATGGCGCTTGATCGCCTCAAAGCTTTCGTTGCTCACATCGTGTTCAATCTTGCAGGCATCCTCTGCTGCGATCCGCGGATCCACGCCAAGCATGGTAAGCCAGCTTGACAGTGTGGTGTGGCGCTCATAAATCTTCTCTGCGACTTCACGTCCTGCGTCAGTGAGATGAATGTATCCTTCAGGGCCTACGGTAATATAACCATTCTCCCGAAGATTCTTCATAGCGACACTGACACTTGGCTTTTTAAAGTTCATTTCATTCGCAATATCAATGGAACGAACATTACCCAGGCGGTGATTCAGCACGAGAATCGTCTCCAGATAATTTTCTACTGATTCATTCATTACCATATTGAAATACCTCCCAAAGTCAAACATTATTCTGTCTAATTATTCTTATGATACCACATGAAAACAATTTTTACAAATTATAAATGGCCTTTTTGGAAAATTTTATCATCGGAATACAATGACATCTGACAGGAGGCAGATTTTCCGTTGAAATCACTTTTCGGGTGGGGTATACTAACAAAAGACGGGGCGGCAGGCGTCCCCGGAATCAAGACAGGAAAGAGGAATAGCATGGCAACCTGGAATTCCCGTGGACTGCGAGGATCCACGTTAGAAGAATATATCAACATGACAAATGAAAAATACTTAGAGAGCGGGCTGGCGCTGATCCAGAAGATCCCGACCCCGATCACCCCGATCAATATCGACAAATCCACAAGGCATATTACACTCGCCTATTTTGACCAGAAGAGTACCGTCGATTATATCGGGGCGGTGCAAGGCATTCCGGTCTGCTTTGATGCGAAGGAGTGCCGTACGGATACGTTCCCTTTACAGAATATCCATGAACATCAGGTCGTCTTCATGGAGAACTTCGAACGGCAGGGCGGGATCGCATTTTTCCTGCTGAGCTTCACACACCGTGATGAATTTTATTACCTGCGGTTAGCAAAGCTCGAGGAGTTCTGGCAGAGGGCGAAGGAGGGCGGAAGAAAGAGCTTCCGCTATGAGGAACTGGAACCGGAGTTCTTCCTGCCGGGCGGAAGGGGCGTATTAGTACCATACCTGGATACTTTGCAGAAAGATTTGGCAATCAGGGATTGACAAAGATATTTTCATTTGCTACCATATTAGCACACTAAAGTATTGAGAGAGGCATCAGAACCGAAATGAAAAATCAACTATTACATACACCGGAAGGCGTAAGGGATATTTATAACGAGGAATGTGAGAAGAAAATGCAGCTTCAGGGAGAGCTGTTTGGAATATTGAAAGGATACGGCTATCATCCGATTGAGACGCCGACCTTTGAATTTTTTGATATTTTCGGAAAAGAAATCGGAACGACTCCTTCGAAGGAACTGTATAAGTTTTTCGACAGGGAGGGAAATACACTGGTATTGAGACCAGATATGACCCCTTCCGTTGCGCGGGCTGCGGCGAAGTATTTTATGGATGAGGATATGCCGATCCGCCTGTGCTATATGGGAAATACCTTTATCAACAACAGCAGCTATCAGGGAAGGTTAAAAGAGAGCACGCAGCTCGGCGCAGAGTTGATCGGCGACGGCACGGTCGAGGCGGATGCGGAGATTCTTGCGATGGTTGTGGATTGTCTGCAGAAGGCGGGACTTAAAGATTTCCAGATCAGCGTCGGACACGCCGAATTTTATCGCGGACTTGTCGCAGCGGCAGGGATTGATGAGGATGCTGAGGAGGAGCTTAAGAACCTGATCGCCAACAAGAACTTCTTCGGTGTGGAGGAGTTCGCAGAGACGCTGAATTTAGAGGAACGGCTGAAGGAACTGTTCCATATGCTTGGCAGCCTGAATGTGGATCGGAATGATTTAAAGAGAGCGAAAGAGATCTCAAAAGATTACCCGGGCGTAGTGGATGCCATCCATAACTTAGAGGAGCTGCAGAGCCTGCTAGAGGTTTATGACATCGAACGGTATGTTTCTGTGGAGCTTGGCATGGTCAGCAGCTATCAGTATTATACCGGTATTATTTTTTCTGGATATACGTTTGGCAGCGGCGAACCGATCGTGAAGGGAGGCCGTTATGACAGACTTTTGACTTATTATGGAAAAGATTCTGCTTCTATCGGATTTGCAGTAGTGATAGACCAGCTGATGGCGGCATTATCCAGACAGAAGATCGTGATTCCGGTGCAGGAAAACGGAGCCCTGATTGTGTATACAAAGGCATTCCGGAATAAGGCTATCTCAGAGGCGAAGGCGAGAAGGAAGAAGGGCATCCCGGTAGAACTTATTTTAAAGGACGATACAAAGACGCATGCGGACTATAAAGCCTATGCCAAGCGCAACCGCATTGCGGAACTGACATTTTTGGAGGAGGAAGCATAGATGGAAGACATGAGATATCTGACTTTTGCGCTTGGAAAGGGACGACTTGCGAAGAAGACATTAGAGTTATTCGAACAGATTGGCATCACCTGCGAGGAGATGAAAGATAAGGATACAAGAAAGCTGATTTTTGTAAACGAGGAATTAAAGCTCCGCTTTTTCCTTGCAAAGGGACCGGATGTGCCAACTTATGTGGAGTACGGTGCGGCGGACATCGGAATTGTCGGGAAAGATACGATTTTGGAAGAAGGGCGCAATATTTACGAGGTATTAGACCTTGGCTTCGGGAAATGCCGCATGTGTATCTGCGGACCAAAGGAAGCCGGGGAATTGTTGCATCACCATGAACTGATCCGCGTGGCGACCAAGTACCCGCATATCGCGAAGGACTATTTTTACAATAAAAAGCATCAGACGGTGGAGATCATCAAGTTAAACGGCTCAATCGAGCTTGCACCGATCGTAGGGCTTTCCGAGGTGATCTGCGATATCGTGGAGACCGGTTCCACATTGCGGGAGAACGGACTCACGGTTCTTGAGGAAGTGTGTCCGCTGTCAGCGCGCATGGTGGTCAACCAGGTGAGCATGAAGATGGAAAATGAACGCATCACGAAGCTGATCGCGGATCTGAAACATGTTTTACAACAGTAGTCTAAATAAAAGAAAAATAGCAGGGAAAGAGGATATGAAGATGAGAATTTTAAAACTGACCGAAGAGACACAGAATAATATTCTGGAAAATCTGTTAAAGAGAAGCCCGAATTCCTACGGCGAATTTGAAAGCCGTGTCAATGATATTATTCAAAATGTCAGGGAACGCAGAGATGAAGCGATTTTCGAATATACGGAAAAGTTTGACGGGGCGAAGATTGGAAAAGAGAATATCCGTGTAACGGAGGAAGAGATTGCCGAAGCCTACGAGTTAGTTGACCCGAAGTTATTGGATGTCATCCGGAAAGCGTTAGTGAACATCCGCGATTACCATGCCAAACAGAAACAGTATTCCTGGTTTGATTCCGATGAATCTGGCATCATTCTCGGGCAGAAGGTGACACCGCTTCATACCGTCGGTGTTTATGTGCCGGGCGGTAAGGCTGTGTACCCGTCCTCTGTCCTGATGAACGTTATTCCGGCGAAGGTGGCCGGTGTGAAGAATGTCATTATGACAACTCCTTGCGGAAAAGACGGCAAAGTCTATCCGTCCACACTGGTAGCGGCAAAGGAAGCCGGAGTTGACCAGATCTATAAAGTGGGAGGAGCCCAGGCAATCGCGGCACTCGCGTTCGGAACCGAGAGTATCCCGAAGGTAGATAAGATCGTGGGACCTGGAAATATTTATGTAGCACTTGCAAAAAAAGCGGTGTTTGGCTATGTCAGCATTGATTCCATTGCGGGACCAAGCGAGATTTTAGTGCTTGCTGATGAGACCGCCAATCCGAGATTTGTAGCAGCAGATCTGCTTTCCCAGGCAGAACACGATGAGATGGCTTCTGCGATCCTTGTCACAACCAGCGAGGAGCTTGCAAAGAAAGTATCAGAGGAGGTAGACAGGTTTGTCGCAGTCCTTTCCAGAAAAGAGATTATTCAGAAGTCCTTAGACCAGTATGGTTATATTCTTGTGGCAGACAGCTTAGAGGCTGCAATTCACACAGTCAATGAGATTGCGTCCGAACACTTAGAGCTTGTGACAAAGAATCCGTTCGAGGTGATGACAAAGATCCGCAATGCCGGAGCGATTTTCATCGGGGAATATTCGAGCGAACCGCTCGGCGACTATTTTGCAGGGCCGAACCATGTCCTTCCGACCAATGGAACTGCAAAGTTCTTCTCACCGCTTGGCGTGGATGATTTTATTAAGAAATCAAGCATTATCTCCTACTCAAGGGAGGCATTAGAGCCGGTCTATAAGGATATTGTACAGTTTGCAGAATGTGAGAAGCTCACCGCACATGCCAATTCAATCCGTGTGAGGTTTGAAGAGTAAGATTTGTTGCTAAAAAGTGACTTTTTTTGTTTACGAATGGGATTATAATTTGATAAGATAGAAAGGGGTGCTGTGTAGCTGTTACGCGTACATGGCATTTCTTTTGCCGTCCTGTATAGCAGGGCGGATACATAGACAGAAAGGCTGGGATGAAAGTATGGCACGTACATCAGATGTTGTCCGAAAAACAAAAGAGACAGATATTTCACTGTATCTGAATATAGACGGGGAGGGCAATTCTTCCATTCACACCGGGATTGGTTTCTTTGACCATATGTTAGACGGTTTCGCGCGTCACGGACTGTTTGACCTGAAGGTGAATGCGGTGGGAGATCTTGCAGTGGACTGCCATCATACGATAGAGGATACCGGAATCGTCCTTGGAACTGCGATCGCAAAGGCAGTGGGGGACAAGAAAGGAATCAGACGGTACGGGAGCTGTATCCTGCCGATGGATGAGACGTTAGTGCTCTGTGCGGTAGATCTCTCCGGAAGACCGTATCTGGTATTTGACGGGGAATTTACGACAGACCGTGTGGGATATATGGATACTGAGATGGTGAAAGAATTTTTCTATGCCGTTTCCTACACAGCCGGAATGAACCTGCATATGAAGGTGCTCACCGGCGGGAACAACCATCATATGATCGAGGCGATGTTTAAGGCATTTGCCAAGGCGCTGGACCAGGCAACGGTCATCGACCCGCGCATCACAGACATTCTCTCAACGAAGGGAAGTCTGTAAACGAGGAAAGGAATGCATTTTTATGGAACACAAAAATATAGTGGCAACGATTTATTTAAAAGACGGTGTCGCGGTGAAAGACCGGAATAATTTCGAACCGTATGACAATGTGATCGAGCTTGCAAAGCTTTATAACGACAGCGGCGTGGACAAGATCATCATTTTTGATCTGTCGACTACAGATGAAGAACATGAGAAGAATATTCATACGATCAAGAATATCAACCGGAACGTAGAGATTAAAGTCTGCGCAGGCGGAAATATTAACCGGATGGAAGATATTAAGAAGCTGATCTATGCCGGCTGCTTACAGGTGATTTTAAATGGCTCTAAGGCGGAGAGTATGGAGCTTGCGGCGGAGGCAAGCGGAAGATTTGGCAAGGACAGAATCCTTGTGTCGGTGGAGAATGTCAATTTTATTTTCAAGCACCAGGATCAGATGATGGATACATTCCATGAGCTTCTGGTGCTGAACAAGGATGTGCTCGATGCGATTGAGGGGATGACAGATGTCCCTTATGTGGTGCATCTGAAGGAGGCAAAGCAGGAGGAACTGATCGCGGTTCTCTCCAGACAGAATGTGCGCGGTATCGCAGGACCTTTCATCAATGACCCGAAGACCGATATTATGAAGCTGAAATCGTTTCTGTCGGAGTCTGGCATTAAGATGGACAATTTCGAGCCTGCATTGCACTGGGGGGATTTGAAGAAGAATTCCGATGGCATGGTGCCGGTCATTGTACAGGATTACCGGACAGACGAAGTGCTGATGCTCGCCTATATGAACGAGGAGGCCTTTCATACGACGCTCCATATTGGGAAAATGACGTATTACAGCAGAAGCCGTCAGGAACTCTGGACAAAGGGATTGACCTCTGGACATATCCAGTATGTGAAATCTCTGACTGCGGACTGCGATTATGATACGATCTTAGCGAAAGTGTCCCAGGTCGGCGCGGCCTGCCACACAGGGAACAGAAGCTGCTTTTTCAATGAGATCGTCAAGAAAGAATATGTGGAAAAGAATCCGCAGAAGGTGTTAGAGGATGTATACAAGATTATCCTCGACCGGAAGGCACATCCGAAGGAAGGCTCTTACACGAACTATCTGTTCGACAGGGGAATGGATAAGATTTTAAAGAAGGTCGGTGAGGAGAACACAGAGGTCATCATCGCGGCGAAGAATACCGATACGGATGCTCTGAAATATGAGATCTCCGATTATATTTATCATCTGATGGTACTGATGTCAGAGAAAGGCATTACCTGGGAGCACATTGCACAGGAACTCTCACAGCGATGAAACGGGAGAGACAGGTCTATCTGGACTATCTGCGCGTCATCGCAACCATTTTTGTGATCGGCGTACATACGGTATCACTTGGGGCATCTTTGGTGCAGGAGAGAAGCGTGGAATGGTACGGCTTTGAGATGGCAGATTATCTGTTCCTGTGCTGTAACCTGCTGTTTGTTATGATCAGCGGGGCGCTGCTTCTGCCGGTGGAGGGTGAGCGCGCAGGTACTTTTTACAAAAAAAGATTTACGAAGGTGCTGGTGCCGATGGTTCTTTACTATATCCTGTATGTGTGCGCCAAAGAGGGAATCGAGTGGATCTTCCCGGACCACTGGCTTAAGCTGCTTCGTAGGATTTTAACGGGTGCGCCGGAGGAGGCACCGCATTTCTGGCTGATCTATGTGATCCTGTGGCTGTATGTGCTGACTCCTGTGATCCGCTGTCTGGTGCAGCATATCCCGGATAGTGTTTTAGATGTGCTTGTGATAGTGATTGTTGTGGTACATACGCTTTACACCTATGTGGAGCCGTTATATGGCAGCAGGATTTTGGGCGGGATCGTGGATTCCTTTGTGGGTGTTTTTATCATCGGATATTTTCTGACAAAGGAGCATGGAAAGGGCGTCCGGTATGGTATATATGCTCTTGGGGTGGTGTCGGTTGTGGCAGCAGTCCGGCATATTTTTTCCGGGGCTGCTTATGAACGTTACATTTTTAACAATGCACCGCTTATGGTATGGTATGCGCTGGCCGTTTTTCTGCTGGTAAAAGAAGTTCTGAAAAAGAAAACGGACGAACCTGTTTTTGTGAAAGTGATCAGCCGGTACAGTTTCGGAATCCTTCTGATCCACTGGGGCGTGCTCCATTATGTGGTGAAACAGCTGCTGCATGTAAATGTGACAGTGGGATACGGTATCGTCGGAAGTGTCTGCATGATCGTGCTGACAATGGCGATCTCTTTAGCCGGCGCTGCGCTGTTAGACCATGTGCTGATTGCTCCTGTCTTGAAGCTTTTGAACCGGTTCTGAAAAAGAGAAGGACTTCATATATTGTCTCAGAGAAAGAATGAGAGAATGGAGTCCTTTTTTTGATGGAAGATATGGCGAGAAGGCGGGAATATGTGCAGGAGATCCGGCGGTCTTTTGATCGGGCGGGGGAGGAGACGGAAGAACCGTGGAGAAGGGAGACTGGGACGGATGAAATGACGGCTGGCTGGGTCTTTTTTAAAATAAGGCTCCTGGTTGCAGTGGCACTGTTTCTTGGCTTTCTCTTCGTGAAATATAACCAGCTTGAGGTGTATGGTTACGGGGAGGACGAGATCCGGCAGATTGTGTCGGAACAGACATTCGGGACAGAATTCAGGCAGAGCATCGAACAAATGTTTGCAGAACGAATCAAATGAAAGACTTGAACTTCCACGATAAACTGCTATAATAGAAATACTGTGTTGAAACAAAAACGAGGTTTTGTGAGAAAATCAGGAAAGGAACAATCGAATGACAAAATTAGCATTATCAGATGAGATACTGATGAAAGTCGAAAAGCCGGCGCGCTATATCGGCAATGAATTAAACAGTGTCAAAAAAGATAAAGAACAGGTAGAGATCCGTTTTGCCATGTGCTTCCCGGATGTATATGAGATCGGAATGTCACATCTTGGCGTTCAGATATTATACGATATGTTTAATAAAATGGAAGATGTCTGGTGTGAGAGAGTGTACTCTCCGTGGCCGGATCTTCATCAGATCATGAAGGAGGAGCATATTCCGCTGTTCGGACTCGAATCGCAGGAACCGATCAAGAACTTTGATTTTATCGGCTTCACCTTAAACTATGAAATGTGTTACACCAATGTATTACAGATTATTGACCTCGGACAGATCCCGCTTCTGGCAAAAGACCGTACGGAGGAAGATCCGCTTGTGATCGGCGGCGGATGTTGTGCTTACAACCCGGAACCGCTTGCAGATTTCTTTGACCTTTTCTATATGGGAGAGGGAGAGATCTCTTTCTACGAGTTGTTCGACCTGTACAAGAAGATGCGGGCAGAGGGAAAATCAAGAAAAGAATTTTTGCGTGAGGCATCCAAAGTGCCTGGCATTTACGTGCCATCCTTATATAAGGTGACTTACAAGGAGGATGGAACAATCGCATCGTTCGGACCGATCTATGACGATGTGCCGGCAACGATCCAGAAACAGGTTGTGCTTGAGATGACAGATGCCGTTTACCCGGAGAAGCCTGTTGTGCCGTTTATCAAAGCAATCCAGGACCGTGTGGTACTTGAGATCCAGAGGGGATGTATCAGAGGATGCCGTTTCTGTCAGGCGGGAATGGTATACCGTCCGATCCGCGAGAAGGATGTGGAGCGTTTGAAGGATCTTGCATACCAGATGTTACAGTCCACCGGATACGATGAGATTTCCCTGAGCTCCTTAAGCTCTTCAGATTACTCACAGCTGGCAGAGCTTATGACCTTCCTGATCGACGAGTTTAAATCCAAGGGCGTGAATATCTCACTTCCATCCTTAAGAATTGATGCATTCTCCCTCGACATTATGAGCAAGGTTCAGGATATCAGAAAGAGCAGCTTAACTTTTGCACCGGAGGCCGGCTCCCAGAGACTGCGTGACGTTATTAATAAGGGACTGACAGAGGAAGTGATCTTAAACGGGGCACAGATGGCATTCGAAGGCGGCTGGGACAAAGTGAAGCTGTACTTTATGCTTGGACTCCCAACGGAGACAGAGGAAGACAGGAAGGCAATCCCGGAGCTTGCCAATAAGATCGCAGCACTCTATTATGAGACAGTTCCGAAGGAAAAACGAAACGGAAAATGCCAGATCACAATCAGTACGTCTTTCTTCGTACCGAAGCCATTTACACCATTCCAGTGGGCTGGCATGTTCGAACCGAAGGATTATCTCGGAAGAGCCCATCTGGTCAATGATACCGTGAAGAGCCAGTTAAACCATAAGAGTATCCGTTACAACTGGCACGAGGCAGATATGACACTTTTAGAGGGTGTACTTTCCCGTGGAGACCGGAAAGTCGGACAGGTACTGCTTAAGGTATATGAGAATGGCGGCATTTTTGACGCATGGAGCGAATATTTTGACTACCAGAGATGGCTTGATGCCTTTGAGGAATGCGGACTGGATATGGACTTCTATACGCTGCGGGAGCGTGATATTGAGGAGATCTTCCCATGGGATTTCATTGATGTCGGCGTGACCAAGCAGTTCTTAAAGCGCGAGTGGAAGAACGCACAGGATGAAAAAGTGACACCGAACTGCCGTATGAAGTGTTCCGGCTGCGGTGCGATGAAATTTGGTGGAGGTGTCTGCTATGAAAATAAGAATTAAATTTCGAAAATACGGTGTCATGAAGTTTGTCGGACACCTTGACATTATGCGTTATTTTCAGAAAGCTGTCCGCAGGGCGAATATTGACATCTGCTATTCGGAAGGCTTTTCCCCGCATCAGATCATGTCTTTTGCGGCACCGCTCGGTGTTGGGATTACGAGTGACGGGGAGTATTTAGATATTGAGGTACACTCCACAAAGTCCACGAAAGAGATGTTAGAGACGCTGAATGCAACAATGGTGGAAGGGGTCGAGATCACAGGCTATGTGAAGCTTCCGGACGATGCGAAGACCGCGATGTCTATTGTGGCAGCAGCGGATTATGAGCTTTTCTTCAAGAAAGGCTATGAGGTGCCGTTCACAAAGAGTGCGGCAGCAGAAGCTGTGAAAAACTATTTTGAGACACCATCTGAAGTGTTAATTACCAAGCAGACTAAGAAGAGTGAACGTGTCGTTGACATTAAGCCGTTAGTGTATGCGTTTGAGGTGGCAGGAACAGAGGAAGCCCCGCGGTTTGAAATCAACCTCAGCACGGGAAGCACGGACAATTTAAAGCCTGAGCTTGTATTAGAGTGGCTGTTTGACCGCATGGGCATCCCGTATAATGCAAATGCGATCCAGATCCACCGCAGGGATGTGTATGCAAAAGAGGGAGAACAGTTTGTTTCCCTGCTTGCCATGGGTGAGGAGATCGCATAAGTGGCACAGACATCTGACAGGAAGATGAGTGGAATGAACCGATATATTATAACACAGGAAAAAATAAAGACGGGCCCGGGCCTGGAACAGAAATTTCATGTTTTGGCACTTTATGACGGTGCGCGGAAAATGACGGAGGTGACACTGACACCGCCCGATGAGGAATGTATCCTTGGAAACATTTATATCGGGCGGGTGGAGAATGTCGTGCAGAATATCCGGGCTGCTTTTGTAAAGATCTCACCGGATATCACCTGCTATCTGTCATTAGACGACCTGAAAAATGCATTTTTCACAAAGAAACAGTCTGTAAGGAAGGAGATCTCTGCCGGGGACGAGCTGCTCGTACAGGTGGTGCGGGAAGCGTTGAAGACGAAGGAACCGGCGGTCACTGCCAATTTGAGCTTTGCCGGGAAATATGCCGTCCTTACGACTGCAAACCGCAGGCTTGGTATTTCTTCAAAACTTTCGAAGGAGCAGAAGGCCTCTTACAAAGAGCTGCTGCGGGAGTTTGACTGTGATGCATACGGGCTGATCGTGAGGACGAATGCAGCAGGAGTTTCCGATGAGACACTGGTGCAGGAGATCCGCACCTTAGAGAAGGAATGGCTTGACATGAAAGAAAATGCGGTGCATAAAACATGCTACAGCGTCCTGAAAAAAGCAAAGCCTTCTTATCTGGAAGAACTGAAAAATCAGCCGGAGGGCTCGATCGAAGAGATCCTGACGGATGATCGGGATGTTTTTGAAACAGTCTGCATGGAATATGGCATCCGGAAGGAACAGTTTGTGACAGGCGGCAGTGTGTCTGTCCCGGTGGATCAGTTTGAGATTCCGGTCAGGAATGCAGCAGATGGACAGACCGGGAAGCTGTACCTTACTTATTATAAGGATCCGATGATTTCCCTGTCCGCACTTTATAGCGTGAAGGCATCTTTGGAAAAAGCGCTGCGGACGCAGGTCTGGCTGAATTCCGGTGCATCCATTATCATCGAACATACGGAGGCGCTGACGGTCATTGACGTCAACAGCGGGAAGAACCTTGCCAGAAAAGAAATGCGGGAGAATCTGCTCCGTATCAATCTTGAGGCGGCAAAGGAGATCGCGTACCAGCTGAGGCTGCGCAACATTTCCGGTATGATCCTGATTGATTTCATAAATCTGCTGTCGAAGGAGGATGAAGCGGTGCTTCTTAAGGAGTTCCGGTCGTATCTGCGCAAAGACCCGGTGAAGGCAGACCTGATCGATATGACAAAGCTCGGGCTTGTGGAAGTGACAAGAAAGAAGATTAAGAAGTCACTTAGGGACAGTCTGAACATAAATTTATAAAAAATAGAAAAAATAAGAAAAAGTAGTTGACGTAATTCGATTCGTGTGATATAGTAGCGAAGTATGCCGCACAGTGAGGTCTCAAATTCTGCGATGAGCAGAAACCATAACTGGCGAGTAATGATAATAGGAGGTGCCATATGTACGCAATTATCGCAACAGGTGGTAAACAGTATAAAGTTTCC
>CAKRFH010000027.1:0-27995 GCA_934320555.1 uncultured Roseburia sp. | reverse complement strand
TTCTGTACCCAGCGGACTGCCGTGTCGATTTTTCCGTGCCCGGCCGGTCTTAATACATCATTGGACGGAATTTCCCCGAAATGGTGCATGGACGGGATCTGGGATAAAAGAGACGCATGCTCTTTTAAAAGTGCAGGGGTATTTTGTTTTACAGTTGTAGTATTTTGTGTTGGCTGTTGTTTCTGTGCTGCCACGCCATTTCCCGCCGGAATATCCGGGGTGAATCTGTTTTTGCGTGGATTCTGGGAGATGCCATGTCGGCTGAGCGCCCAGTATCCACCGCTGTTGTCCGATTCACGCTGGGTTCCTGTCACTGCACTGCTTCGCGTGCTGGCAGGCTCCGTCCGTGGAAGTGCCGGTTTTCTGGCCGCTGTTGTTTCTGTCATCGCACGCCGCTCCCGCAGCTTTCCGCGCATCTCGTGGATCGAACGGCGCTTCGGAGCTGTCTCCTCCTTGAAGAGCTTCTGCTCCCGCTCCGGTACCGGATCGGAAATGATCCCGGTGATTCCTTCCAGATAACATACGGACAGCTCATGAAGTGCCCTTGTGGCTGCGACGTAGAGCAGTTTGACGTTGGCATCGTTATACGGATACTTTTTCTCACTCGGATCAAGCAGTAACACTGCATCAAATTCCAGACCCTTTGTATAGGCAACCGGGAGCACCATCGCGCCGCTTCCGAAATTATGCTGCTCTTTCTCATCACCTAAGAGTGTCACTTTTTTTCCAAGCTTTCTCGCCGCTTTTTTCGCTTCCTTCTCATCCCGGCACACAATGGCGATCGTCTCGAGACCTTCCTTTTTCCACCGCTCGATATGTTCTCCGACAGCCCTATACAGCTCTTTTTCATCCGCATACTGCTCCATGGAGACCTCTTTGCCGTGACGGATGATCGGCTCCACCGGGTAGATTGGGAAATTGCCGTGACGAAGGATTCTCATGGCAAAATCAGAAATCTCGATCGTATTCCGATAACTCTTTTTCAGCAGTTCAAACGTATCATACGGACCTGTGAGAATCAGCTTCCGCAGCGTCTCCCAGTCATTTAACCCGTATCCATAATAAATATTCTGCGACACATCGCCCATGATCGTGTACGTGCAGCCTCTCACACAGTATTTTAAGACACTGTATGCCATCATTCCGAAGTCCTGCGCCTCGTCAATAACAATGTGGCTCGCCTCCCGGATCTCCTCCGTCTCCTTCACACGCTTATAGAGATAGGCAAGTGCGGCAAGATCGTAGACATCATAGTCGTTCTCCGGAAATTCGACCTGATAGCCCCGCAGCTTCTGCTCTTCTAAGAATTCCTGATATAAGGTAAAAATGGACAGCTTCCACTCCTTCGGACCAAAATAAAAATGATAGTTTTTCTGGATCTTACGCTTTTCCTCCGGCGTGTAGGCGATCTCTTTCCCGGTGATCTCGTTCTCTATTTTCGCCATAAGACGTCTGTTTAACATTAAGATCTTGTTCTGGATCGAGGTCTGCGGATTCTCCGCCACATAAGCCCGGATTGTCTGCTCCTCTAAGAGCAGCCTGTTCCCGAGGAAAATATCATGTGCATCGATCACATCCTCTTCTAACTTATTACAGTATGTCTCAAGATTCTGAAACCAGAAAAGGCTTCCCTTGATCGCGGCTGCCTGGCTTGTCTTGCCGAGCGCGTGGTACGCCATCTTCTTCTCGTCCCAGTCTTCGTACAGAAGTCTGGTAAAAAGCTGTTCCATCGTCATCTGACGGATTCCATACACATCCAAATCCGGCAGCACACCTGTAATGTAATTCAGTAAAATCCGGTTGCTTCCTATAATATAGAAGTCCTCCGGACGAAATTCCTGTGCATAGTTGTATAAAATATAAGAAATACGGTGCATGGCAACTGTCGTTTTCCCGGATCCGGCGCCACCCTGCACGATCACGTTCTGCTTCGGCGATTTCCGGATGACGGCATTCTGCTCCTGCTGGATCGTCGCTATGATCTCCCCGAGCACGGTCTTTTTATTCTTCGCCAGATATTTCGTCAGAAGCTCATCGTTCGCCACCACATCCGAATCGTAAAAATCTTTCAGCTGATCGTCCTCGATCTCATACGTCCTCTTTCTGTGCAGGTCGATCTCATAGGTCTTCTCATTTTTTACCGAATAAGTACAGCTGCCGAGCGCATTCTCATAGTAAACCGATGCCACCGGCGCACGCCAGTCGATCACGACTTTATCGGTGATGTTTTCCGAAATGCCGACCCTGCCGATGTAGCAGGCTTCGTCCTTTTTCAGATCCTCATCGTAAAAATCAATTCTGCCGAAATATGGCTTTTTCCTTGCCCTCTCACAGCGTTCGCGGTCTTTTTTTGTTTCCTCGTAAATAATCTGTGTGTTGTGCAGCATGGAAAGTGCTTCCACGTCTTTTGCGCCATAGCTCTCCATCAGGTCATGGAGATCGTCCGCTAACTTCTTCTCTCCGGCAAGGTTTCGCTCGAGGTTCTGTTCGGCAACCCCGATCGTCCTGGCAAGATACTGCTCCTCTGCCTCTCTGGTAATTCCAGGCAATTGTTTTGTTTCCTTCATTTTGCGTTGTCCCTTTTCCTTTCCTGTTCAGGTGCCCGCATCCCTGTATGCTATCTTAGCAGACTTCCCGGAAAAAGAACAGTGCGCAATTTACTTTTTACCTGTTATTCATAACGCAGTGCATCGATCACTTCCATCTTGGAAGCCTTATTTGCCGGATAGTATCCGAAGAATACACCGGTCAGCATGGAGAAAAACAGCGACAGTAAAATTGCCGGTACTGACGGACGCACAGACATGATAATATAGCCCGCGTAGTCAGAGTACATATTCTGGATGACAAACTCTGCCACTTTTCCGAGCAGAAATCCGTTTAAGACACCGATCAGGATTCCAATGATGCCACCGAAAATACATAAAACGATCGCCTCGATGACAAACTGCATCCGGATCGTGCTCCGCTTCGCACCGAGCGCCATGCGCACACCGATCTCCCTTGTACGCTCCGTGATGGATACAAGCATAATATTCATAACGCCCACTCCACCGACGATCAGGGAAATGAGGGCGATGCCTGACACTGCGATCGTGATGACATTAATGACGGTATTGATCATCCCAAGGTCAGAGGACATATTGTAAGTGCTGACCTCAAAGTTCTTATTATCGGCATATTTTTCTTCAAAAAAGCTCTCGACATCTGCATTTGCCTGATTGATATCTGCAAGTGGATTCACGACCAGGTTAAATGATTCATAACCGGACTGATTCTTGCCCTGCAGCTTCAGACAGGTCTGCACCGGTATATACAGATTCGTGGAACGGTCTTTCTCCGGAACACTGACATCAACTTTGCCGAATAAGGCAACATTATATTCATATACGCCTACAATCGTAAAATTATAGATGCTTCCATCACTGCCCGCATACGCGATCTGCTGTCCGATCGGGTTGTCTCCTCCGAAATACTGCGCCGCCATGGTATCCGCTACAAGGCAGACATTTTTTCTGCCATTGCCATCCCCTGTCGTCAGATTTCTGCCGGACAGAATCTTTAACTTTGTGAAATCGACATACTCCGGTGTCACACCCTGCACCGATACATTGGCATATGTATCTTTGTCCTGACGGACCTGACCGTCTCCAAGATACTCATTGGCTACCACACCGTTTAACTCATCCGGATATGTTTCCATAAGCTCGTTGATCATCTCCTGCGTCACATAGTCCGATGCCTCCATGTCCGGATATTCCCAGGTAGCCCAGTCCTCGTCGTTGTCCGGATATCTGGCGCTCACATACACCTGCACGGTATTTCCACCGAGGGAATTTAAAGTGGAAGTCAGCGTCGTCTGGATGGAACTTCCAATCGTCGTGATCGTGATGACGGCACTGATCCCGATGATAATACCAAGCATCGTTAAAACCGAACGCATTTTATTGCTGAAAATGCTGGTGACTGCCTCTTTTATATTTTCAAAGAACATCAGCGCTCACCTCCCTGGTCTGATATGACATTTCCATCTAAAATCGTCACGATCCGCTTTGTCTCCGCCGCGAGCTCTTGTGAATGTGTGATCAGCACGATTGTTTTGCCCTGCTCCTCATGGAGCTTGTGGAACAGATCCATCACCATATGTCCGGTCTTTGAGTCGAGCGCCCCGGTCGGCTCATCGGCAAGAATGATCGCCGGATCATTGATCATGGCACGGGCGATCGCCACACGCTGTTTCTGTCCGCCGGAAAGCTCGTTTGGCTTATGGAAGGCACGATCCTCCATGCCGACCATCTTAAGCATCTCCATCGCCCGCTCCTTCTGGTTCTTCTCCTTCTGGCTGCTGTAGAGAAGCGGCACCATGACATTTTTCAATGCATTTGCCTTCGGAAGCAGGTTGAAGTTCTGGAATACAAATCCGATTCTTTTATTGCGGATCGCACTGCGCATTGCATCATTCATCTGGTTGACATCTTTTCCCTCCAGGAAATAATCGCCCTCTGTCTGGCGGTCTAACACTCCGATGATATTCATGAGCGTACTTTTTCCGGAACCGGATTCCCCGACAATCGAGATGAATTCCCCCTGTTCCACAGACAGATTGATCCCATTTAAAATCTGAAGCTCATTCGCTTTCCCGATATAATAACGTTTGATAATATTTTCCATACGGATTACTGGTTCACTCACGGTTATTCTGCCTCCATGCTGCCATCTGCCCCGGTGCCGTCAAGCGACTGGTTCTCATAACTCTGGTCTGGGGTAAATACAGTTTCCTCTGTCATCGTGTAAGTATAATCATAAATCAGCAGATCGCCTTCTTTTAAGTCCCCGCCTGTGACTTCCGTATAGTAATCCACTTCTTCCCCGGTCTCGATATTTTTCTTCACAGCAGTTGCGGTTCCGTCCCCGTTATCTTTTGCTACAAATACATAACTGTTGCCATTCTCATCCGTCTGGATCAGGTCATATGGTACCGCTAACATACTTCCTCTGTCCTGGATCACGATCTTTGCCTTTGCGGACATTCCGACTAACAGGTCCGTGCGGTCAATGGTAATCTCTGCGGAATAGCCGGATGCTGTGTTGGTATCAGATGCATTTGTGGACTGGTTCTTCACTCTGACGACACGGGTGACCGTACCGTTAATCTCCTCATCTCCTGTGGCATCTGTGGTGACAGTCGCTTGCATACCTTCCTGTATTTTTAAAATATCAGACTCATCCACGCTGACAATGACTTTCAGCACCCCTGTATTTTCAATGGTGATCATGGTCTGCCCCGCTGTATTTTTGTCACCGACAGAGACATTGACTGCTGTCACGACACCACTGCAAGGTGCGTACAGTGTACAGTCTGTCAACTGTTTCTTAAGCTCTTCTAACTGATCCTTCTGGTCACTGGTTCCGCTTGTCTGATATTTCTGCATATCAACGTTGTTCTGTGCGGAAGCGACACTTCGGTTTGTGCTGGTCTGGGTATCTTTATAACCCGTTTTTGCTGTCTCAACCGCCTCCTGCGCGGATTTTAAGCTGTCCGCATAGGTATCTAACTCCGCCTCTAAGCCTGTGATCTCTGCGGTCAGGGAATCACACTTTGCCGCAAGCTGTGTATACAGATCCTGTTTCTGCGCATAGGTACTCTCAGCCTCACTTGCCGCATCTGCGAGCTGCTTATCCTGCGGGTTTGCATCTGCCTGTGCCCTTGCGCTCTGCGCTGCATTCCGGGCATCTGCTGCCTGGCTCTTCGCATCCTCCCTTGCAGCGGCAGTATTGTTCAGATCATTTTTCTTCGTGATAATGCTGTTCTGGCATTTATCCCTTTTTGCCACCAGCGCATCATAGCCTGCCTGCGCTTTGTCTATCTCGCCGGAAGCCTTAGAAAGGGCACTCGCCTGATCCTGCTTTGCCTCTGAGAGATTCTCCTGTTTTAATTTTGCATCATTTGCCGCCAGCGCATCCGCATTTCCGATGCTCGTCTCAAGCTCTGTGATCTGCTTCTCGATATCCTCCTGATCGAGTGTCACGAGCGGGTCTCCCTCTGTGACAAGATCACCGACCTGTACGTCAACTGCCGTGATCTCTGCTGCCGCGATGGACATTACATTGGTCTTGCTCTCACCGGCAATGGTTCCTTTTAAAGAAATGGAATCCGACAGGTCTCTTTTCTCCACCGGCTCGATCTCCACGGTATTGACGGCTGTCTCTACCTGTGCTGTCATTTTTTTCAATGCCCCTGCGAGCACACCGATCACAATCACGATGACTAAGATCACTGCGAGCACGATCTTTTTTTTCTTTTTCTGTGGAGCAGCAGCTGCTGTTCCATCCTGTTTCTTTTGAAATAAATGCATGTTTTTCGTCTCCTCTTTTCCCTTTTATTGCCTGTATAACAGGACTTTTTCCGGGGGTTATGGAAATTTTATCACAGCTTTTCAAAAAGAAAACAGAGTTAAGCAATTCTTAAGCTTTTTTTCGGAATTCTTTATAAATGTCAGCTGCCGAGCGATAGGCTATGTGAGCCGAAAGAGAGCGGTACTTCCTCCGAAATTCCATTACGCCAGGCACTCCGATGAGACCAAAGCAGGATTTTGTGTCAGCAAAGGCTTCCACAAAACCTTGGTCTCATCTCCGTGGCGTAGAGGATATTTCTCCGGAAGTACCGTTCTCTTTCGGCATACGGAGGGTAGTGAACGGCAGCTGGAATGGCAGAATCTGAGCACAGTTGGCTCATCGGAGTTCACGGCGATAACACCTTATCAAGCACATCTGCTAACGGCACCATTGCATTCATAGCTTCCTGCACCGTGTTCGTCTGCGCGCCAACTTCTACCAGAAGCGACTTCGGCTTATAGTGCATATTAAAGCGGTACCCCTTCAGATAAACTTTCCGCGTGTAGCCCGGGTAATATTCTGCCGCCGTAAGCTGCATCTGAAAGGAAAATGCCAGATTGTCGGCTATGTAAGGGTTGTAAAGATAGGAGATATCCCCCAGCGCCGTTGTACGGCTCAATCCGTTGAAAAACATGACCTTCGCCATGTCCGTTCCGTTCACATTCGTGACCAGCCTCGTAGTTTCCCCTACCCCGTCCCGGTGCAGATCGATCACCACGTCAATCTGCGGATTGTCTGCAAGGAGCTTCTCTAAGGCTGGTGCCGCCCTCGAGTAGGCTTTGTCGCGGACAGTGTCATACTCGCCTCTGTCGTGGATGACGTTATATCCGTACTGCTCGGTCAGGATCTGCGTCAGATAGTCCCCAACCCCGACCACGCTCGTTGCCTGATCCCCCGGGATCGAATCTGCATAGCCTTCCTGGGAATGCGTATGATAAATGAGGATCTGCGGGCTTGACGCATCATGTGCGATGCGCATATCTTTTCCCATCAGTGCCTGCACATTCAGCTGGTCGCTTTTGATCGTGGTGGTACTGTCAATCTGATAAAAATTCTGCACCAGATAGTCAAAATCACTTAATTTGTCCATGGAATATTCCACCACCTTCTGTGTGGCGGTCACCGGCTGTACCGCATCTGCATCCTGCTGCGTGTCCTGATTCTCCTGCTGCGGCTCCTGCAGGTGTGTGTGTTCCTCTCCTGCCTCCCCATTTCCGTTTTCAGGCTCTGATGCCATCTCCTCCTGGTTTTTCATATTTTCTTCTCCATCACCGCCCGTATTCTGCCCTTCTGTCACACCGGAATCCTGTGCATACTCCTCCCCATCTCCATTTTGGATGACAACCTGTCCATTCTCATCTATATAGTTTTCATCCCGCGCCTCTAAAGCAAGGATCATCTCATAGGAAAGGCTGCTCTGGACATCTGTTTCATATTCCACAAGTCCTGCCTGCACATCTGCTGCCGGAAAAAGAAAGCTCTCCACACTCTCGTATACCGTTTTGGGCAGAGGCTGCTCCCTGTATGCTAACACCGGCACAAAAAAATGCTGCACCCACTCGCAGCTGTGGCAGACAACTTCTTCCCATCCCCTCCGAAACAGCTGCTCCCGCTGCCCAAGAAAAATGACCACCGCAACGGTCGCAGGCAGCAGAACTGCGCAGACTTTCCCTCTTTTTTTCCCTTTTCTCTTTCTGACCCTATTATGATACATACTATACTCTATGCAAAAGGACAGCTCTTATTCCTGATTTTCCAAAATATTCCGGTCAACAAACGCAATATTCAATGCCTCCGAAATGGTGTAGCTCAGACGTTTTACTGATTCATCAATATCCTTGGGCGTGACGAACATGGTATTTAAGTTTGGGGACAACAATTCCCGGATCAGCTCGTATTTTTCCGCTTCGTTCAGATTTCCGAGCGAATGTCCGATTGTTTTCAGATCCCTGTCCTGATTCATTGCCATGATGAGGTTGTACATCGTATCGTTCACAATCGTTGCGGCATCTACAACTGTAGGTATTCCGATCGCAACCACCGGAACCCCGATGCTTTTTTCATTCAGTGCATGTCTGTGGTTGCCAACACCGCTTCCAGGGTTAATGCCGGTATCCGTCACCTGGATCGTGCGGTTTAAGCGCTTTGTATTCCGCGCTGCGAGCGCATCAATGGCAATCACCACATCCGGTCTGGTCTCTTTCACCACACCGTTTACAATCTCCATTGTCTCCATTCCAGTCTGTGCCATCACGCCGGGCACGATGCTGCTGATACGGTTCACATGCTTTCTTCCAAATGCGTAATTTCCGTATTCCCGGATGATATGTCTCGTAATATAAAGGTTGTCCACCACGCGCGGTCCTAACGCATCCGGTGTCACTGCCCGGTTGCCAAGACCTACCACAAGCACCGACAGATCCTCTTTTTTTGTTCCGATCAGCTGTTTTATCACTTTTGCCAGCTGCTCGGAGATCTCCCTGTGGTAGCTTTCGTCCTCCTCATCCATATCTCTGGCCTCAATCGTGATATAAGTACCCTTTGGCTTCTCCATTGCTTTCGCTCCGTTCTCTGTCTCGATCACAACCGTGCTGACGGTCAGATTCTTATGAATGGTTTCCTCCTTGAAACGAACCCCTTTCAGTTCGACTTTCTCCTCCTGCATTTTTTCCTGCGTCTCTAATGCAAGATCTGTTCGTATCTGGTACATTGCCTCTCTCCTTCTCTTCTTTTTTTCAGTATGCGCACCTTTTTTTCAAAAAATAATTGAAAAATTTGTCAAATCCCTATTGACAGATTCAAATAAATATCCTATACTCCAATAGTATGTTTACATTGAACTGTCCGTGTCCGGCTTTAATGTAACAATCATGAACAATAACAATATAAAATTGGAGGTGTACAGATTGGCTAACATTAAATCTGCAAAGAAGAGAATTTTAGTAACTGAGACAAGAGCTGCTAGAAACAAATCTATCAGATCTGAAGTTAAAACAGTAAGCAAGAAAGTAGAAGCTGCTGTTGCTGCTAACGATAAGGAAGCTGCTAAGGCTGCATTAACAGTTGCAATTTCCACAATCGAGAGCGCTGCTTCAAAGGGTGTTTATCACAAGAACAACTCTGCTAGAAAAGTTTCCCGTTTAACAAAGCTTGTTAACGCAATGGCTTAATAGAGATATAAATATTAAAATTCGCGAATTCAAAAAGAATCATCAGTACCGTCATACTGATGATTCTTTTTTTATCTGCTGTATTTCATCAGAAACAGTTCCACTGCCATCTGATCGTTCATCCGTCCCGTCTTCACCGCTTCCTCATAGTCCACGCCGTCCCGGATCGCCTGTTTTAACTGCTGCATGGTAAACCCTTTCGCCTGTGACAGATTTCTTCTCACTGCAAAAGGCGGAATCCCGGCGTTTTTTGCCATTGCCGCATTGTCAAACCCTTTTCCTGACATGTCCTTGATATTCAAAAGAATCTGGAATTGTCTGGAGATCAGGTACATGATCCGCATCGGCGGTTCTTTTAATGTCAGCAAATCATAATAAAGATCTAACGCCTTTCTCTGGTTATGCTCCGCAATCGCATTCACCATATCAAAAACTTTATTTGTAGTCTGCTCCGTCGTCACCGCCTCCACATCAGCTGCTTCAATGACCTCTTTCTCCATACAGTAACAAAGCAGCTTCTCTAGTTCACGGTCAATATTCCCCATATCGTTTCCCACTTTGTTTAAAAAGAGCTGCATGACAGAGCCTGTGATATTTTTTCCTTCTTTTTTGATCCTTGTCAAAACCCATCGGGTCAAAAGCTCCTCCGTCTGAGAGGTGAACTCTACAATTTTCCCGGCATTTTTCACCGCTTTGTAGAGCTTTGAGCGCTTATCAATCTCATCCTCCACAAAGATGAAATGTGTTGTCTCCGGCACCTGCGGCATATATTCTGCCAACTCCTCACAGGAATTTTTAAAAAAGCCGCTGTTTTCAATGAGGATCACTCTGCGGTCCGCGAAAAACGGCAGCGTTTCTGCCAGGTCGATCACCTCTTTCGGGTTGATTCCCTTCCCTTCGTAAGCGGAAAAGTTCATACTGTCATCCGGATCTGCCATCGCACGTTTCAGTTTGTCTTTGTATTGTTTTTTCAGATAGGCTTCCTCCCCGCACAGGAGGTACACGCTCTGGAACTGCCCGTTCCGGATATCTTCGTCGATTGTTTTCATGATGTTGATCCTTTTAGATTCGTGTGTATTGCATGAGCTCGTAGTGGAGGGTGCAGCCTTCCGTGATCTCCATTGGGAGGAGGGCTCTGGCTACGAGTTTTAAATCTTCTTCCGGGGCATCTAAGCGTCGCAGGTGGGCGTAATCGCCGTCGATTTGTTCTACTTTGTAGTCGCATATTAGCATAGGGGTGATTCTCCTTTGGATTAGTTAGTAATGGGGGCGAAACTCGAATGTAGGTTATGTGGGATTTGGCAGGGTGGACGGCTTTGAAAGAATACACGCTTTCGCTCCGTGTCGCTCGCAGCGGTACTAAGCTTTCAGCCCCGGACGCCATGCCCTGGCAAGCCGAAGCCTGACGCCCGTGTCTGAAAGCTAAGGACCGGCGGCTCCCCAAGGTATTCTTCCAAAGCCGTCCACCCTGCCAAATCTTCGATCGTTTTTTTACGAGTTTCGCTCTTAAAATTTGAAGGAATCAAAGTATGAAATATTGCTCTGATATTCCTCCCTCATCTGTTCTATATTATAAAACAATATGCTCCTTTTGTCTGCCAAAATTTTCACTTTTATGGCTCCTGCTCTTCCTTAGTAGCATCTGGCAGATAGGTATCTACGATCAGGTTACCTCCCAGGTGGCGGAGGCGGATTCTGCCACTGTACATCGTGTAGAAGATTTCACTGCCGGTCTGTTCGATGTGGGCGATGGCGTCGGCGGACGGGTGCCCGTAACGGTTATGGATACCACAGGAAATAGCGGTAACGGACGGGGAGAGCTGTTTTAAGAAGAGCTCACTATTGGAATAGCCCGAACCGTGATGGGCTGCTTTGTAGAAGTCAACAGCATTCACATCTGCCCTGGACAAAAGATAGTTCTCCTCTTTCTCACTGATATCGCCGGTGAAAATACCACAGAAGGAGGGATCTTCATATTCCATGACTAAGGAGAGCGCGTTTTTCTCTGATTCCCCGTAGTCTGTATCCGGAAACAGACATTGAAGGCTCATGCTTTTATCTCTTATGGCATCACCCTGCCTGACTTTTAAAATGTTGCAGCCGTGGGTCTTCGCTAAGGCGGTCAGTTCTGTGAACGCTTCGTCCTCCGGGATCCGGTCAGAAAAGACCAGATTTTTCACAGAATAGTCTGCTTCGAGCACCTCGACAAGTCCCGAGATGTGGTCAGCATCGGTGTGTGAGACGATCCAGTAATCGATCTGTTTCACACCTTTTGCCTTAAGGAACGGCAGGATGCGGTAGGTTCCCACTTTTTTCACATCGGTACTTCCTCCGTCGAAGAAAAGTTCTGTCCCTGCATCCGTGTGCAGGTAGATGCCGTCCCCCTGCCCGACATCTAACACATCCAGTTCAAATCCCCGGATTGGATTACAGAGAACGAAAAGAAGCGCGCACAATGTCAGCAGCACAAATCCTTTTCTGGATTTTCTTCTTTGCATGACAAGCAGGCAGACTGCCAGAAACAGGTAAAAGAAGACCAGCTTTCTGCTGTCCGGCTGTCCCGTTATGACTGTTGAAAATGGCAGCTTCCCGTTGATGTTGCAGATTTTCTTATAAAAACAGAGAATCCAATGACAGGGAAGAAAGAGCAATTTTGCCGGGACTGCGGAAAAGATTCCAAACAGCCCACCGGAAAGCCCCAGAAAAAGCAACAGGCCGACAAGCGGCAGTATCAGATAATTCATGCACATAGACCAGACCGGCACCTCATAGAAGAAATACGCACTCAGAGGGACCGTTGCCAGTTGGATGGAGAAACTGACAAGCAGGCTTTCCGTCACAGACAGAAATGGCTTTTCCACTGCAAGCAGGGTCTGTGCTGTTACCGCAATCCCCAAAACTGCCGCAAAGGACAGCAGAAACCCGGCATACCACAAAAGATTCGGGTTCTGCCACAGCAGACACACTGCTGCAAAAGAAAGCGCCGAGAGCAGATCATAGCTCCTCCCGAGACATTGCCCTGCCAGCATCACGGCAAACATGATGACTGCCCGCACTGTGGAGGTTCCCATCCCGGACATTACGCCATAGCCTCCCAAAAGCAGGAAGGCAGCTGTTCCCGCCGCAAAATGGGAGTTCCCCATTTTCCGCAGGATCTGATAAATTCCCATCCCAAGAATTGAGATATGAAGCCCCGAAATGGCAAGAATATGCGAAATCCCAGCCTTCTGGTACATCTGCTTCGTCCCGGCATCCAGGAGGCTCTTATCCCCCATCGTCATAGTCTCTAATACCCCGGCATCCTCTTCTGACAGATAACTTTGGTACACATTCCGGATCTGTTCCTTAAGGCAAAACAGTCTTTCTCCGATTCCATCCGTTCTTCCATACTGCTCTTTTATACTGGCGTTTTTCATGGAGAAACCGATATTTTTCGACCGGTAAAAAGCTTTCGCATCAAAGTTCCCCTCGTTGCGCGCACTCTCCCACAATGCAATTGTCCCTTCCACAATGAGAATCTGACCGACAGATGCTGCGTCAGTCTGCTGATAAATAAGAATCCGGTCACAGGGCAGCACTTCCTGCCCCACCAGAATATAACAGTCTTTCAGATGATAGACAAATTGTTCCCCTTTCCACTCTTTCCCGGACAGCGTCCCCTGCACTGTAGCTTCCATACCGTCCCGGATTACCGCCTCATACGCTGCGGTGAGCGCTTCTTTCTGTCCGAAACGCATTGTGCCAAGAAAAAAGAACCCTATATAACAGAAAAGCCAGATGCGCAGCGTGCGCCTGACTTTCGGCTCTGACAGCAGCACATACAGTACGATCCCTGCCATCGCACATGCCGCTGCTGCCAGAAGCAGATTTTGATACTTTTTTATTAAAATTCCAAAAATAAATCCAGATGCCATTCCACACAATGGCCTCTTTAACACCGAATCGTCAATCCTCCGTTTCTGACGGGGCTGCCTCCGTACTCTCTGTCTCTGACGGTATCACAGTCACGTAATCAAGGTTTCTGTCATACATATCCGCCAGTTTGAAATTGTCACGGTACACCCCGCTCGTATCTCCGTTCACTGAAATCTGTACTTTGCTGATCGAAGAAAGTTCCGACAGGGAATCCACGATAGAATAAATTACGATTGCCTCATTTACCGAATAATCCTGGTTCTTAAACGTCTCGTCAAAGCTCACATAGCACACTCCATCCACCAGTGAAACACTAATGAGCTTCGTTCCGGTTGGAATGGCTGATTTGGCTCCACTTATTTCCGGTCCGACGAGAAGCTGCTCCATAATTAGCTTCTCTAACGAAATGTTGCTGCTGTAGTGTACTTTTCTCGTCTCCTTCACGAGCCCGTCCCCTGTTTCATTGGAAAAATAGAGTGTAAGGTTCGTATTTTGGATGGAGTTGATCTGCTCCCCCGGGTTCTCCACGAAGCTCTCTCCGTACATCGTCCCGACGAGCCTGCCCTCAGCATCCGTAAGCGGAGTCTCATCCACATAAAAGCTCACACAGTCCACACCTGTAATCTGAGTCAAGGTCCGGACGATCGCAGCACGGCACAGTACTTCCTCCACCTCATTCATATTCAGGTAATCCGCATCGAAATAAATCGTAAGAAGCGCCCCGTCGAGGGAATACTTCGTAATCTCCACATCGCTCGGAATCGGCTTTCTGTAATCTACATCATCCGGCTCCGCACATAAAGCTGCGAAAAACTCCTCGATCATAGTCTCTGTCGTTGTTGCCTTCATCTCATAAGGCACCTCCACAATCCCCGTTTTATCCTTATTCAGATAAGCAATATGATACCGGCTCTCCTCCTGTGTTTTTCCGCAGCCTGCTGTAAAAAGCAACACAAAAAGCAGAAAAAACACGGGCGCAAACATCCGGAAATATCTTTTTTTCCTCATATATGGCTGCTCCATTCTTCTCTGTTACGAAATATAATTCAGAGGGATCCGAACATTGAAAATTGTCCCTTCCCCTTCCGTACTGAACACCTTGATCGCACCCCGGTGCATCAGAACCGCATTCCTTGTGATGGCAAGACCAAGACCTGTTCCACCGATCTCCCTCGAATGAGACTTGTCCACACGGTAAAAACGCTCGTAAATATGCTCTAACGAATCCGCCGGGATACCGATACCGGAATCCTCCACCTTCAGATAGAAATACTGGTGGTCAGCATTCAGCGTCACATGTACCCAGCCGCCTTCACGGTTGTACTTGATTGCATTTTCGATGAGATTCGTAAACGCAAGTGTGATCTTCACCTCATCCACATCCGCCGTCACAGGACGGAAGCTTTCTAAGACAAGCTCCACATTTGCTTTCTCGGCAATGGGGTTTAACCGCTTTAAGATCTGCTCTAACAGTTCATTGATATTGAGCGTGGTAACATTCAGATCTGCCGCGGACTTATCCATCTTCACAAGAGATAACAGATCGTTGATGATCTTCGTCTCCCGGTCGATCTCATTTCCAATATCACCCATAAACTCTTTGTAAAGTTCGATCGGTGCGTCCTCCATGCTATTCAATGAATCTGCCAGTACTTTCATGGAAGTAAGCGGCGTCTTTAACTCATGTGAGACATTGGATACAAATTCCTGTCTCGAATCATCAAGCACCTTCATTCTTCCGAGCATCTCATTAAACTTCTTGCAGATCTGCTCCGTCTCTGTATAATCCTGGATTGCTAACGCATCTTCCCCGTATCCGGTCTTAATCTCATCAATTGATTTCGACATCTTCCGGAATGGCTTCACAAGATAAATTCCTAAAATCACTGCAAGAAATACAACTGCTGCGGTACAGATGGAATGCAGCACACTCACATTTCTCGCCATATACTCCATATTCAGGTCAATGCTGTCCGTGGACACGCTGACAAGGATCACACCGATTGTCTTACTCTCACCGGTCTGTTCATCAATGCTGTTGAGTGGCACCGTCAGCTCAATATAACGGTTCTCGGCATCGTATTTCTTGATCTCCTGCCCGTAATAGCTCTCGATCACCTCTTTGGAAATGATCGTTTTGCCTGTGTCAAGATCGTAGGTATCCTTCATAATATGAAAGCTGTGGTCGATGACCATCACCCTGCCGTCATAAATATTCGACAGCTGCTCTAACTCCGCATTGATCGTCATGGAGCTTGGATTATTCAGATAATCATTGGAAACAATCTGATTTGCCAGTATCTTCGCCTGGCTTAAGATCTCACTCGTCTTGATGGAAACTGCCCGGGCCTCATAGGTATTGAGTACCCCAACCCTGATAATGATCCCCGGTACGGTTCCGAATAAAATGAAGAAAAGTATGAGCCTAAACTTCAGACTTTTCAGAAAATCACTGACTTTTTTCAATCTGGACATGACTCACACCCTGCCTAATTCTGATAATAGTAGTAACCGACGCCCCACTTCGTATGCACATACTTCGGCTCACTCGGATTCTTCTCAATCTTCTCTCTGAGACGTCTGACATGGACGTCGACCGTTCTCACATCCCCCGGATACTCATAACCCCACACAAGATTGAGCAGATTCTCCCTGCTGTATACCTTGTTCGGGTGGTTGACAAGCAGTTCTAACAGATCGAATTCCTTCGCCGTCAGATTCACTTCCTTATTCAGGATAAAAAGCCTGCGGCTCTCGCAGTCTAAACGCAGATCCCCTGCCTCAATCTCCTTCGAATTCTCTTTCTTCGGTTCCCTTGCTGCAGTTCTTCTCATAATCGCCTTGATTCTCGCCTTCACCTCAAGGATATTGAACGGCTTGGTGATATAATCATCTGCCCCATACTCAAGTCCTAAGATCTTATCCATATCATCGCCCTTTGCAGTCAGCATGACGATCGGCATATCCGAAAATTCACGGATCTGCTGACACACTTCAAAGCCATCCATCTTCGGAAGCATCACATCCAGCAGAATCATATCATACTGATTCTCTGTCGCCATCTTCAGTGCCTCTTCGCCGTCATAGGCGCAGTCCACTTCCATTCCATCCTGCTCTAAGCTGAAACGGATTCCTTTCACGATCAGTTTTTCATCATCCACAACAAGAACCTTTTTTGCCATCTCTACACCTTCAGTCAACCTTTATTCTATCTTTTATTTTATTGAAAACGCCCTCTTTGATCCCCTCTACCTTCATGAGATCTTCCGTCCGGGAAAAAGGACCGTGTTCCTCCCGGTATCCCACGATCGCTTCTGCCTTCGACTGTCCGATACCGGGGAGCTCCATAAGAGCCGCCACATCCGCACGGTTTAAGTCTAACTTTCCGTCTGATGCACTGTCAGCCCCTGCTCCCTGTGAAAGCTCTGCTCCTTCTCTTCCCGCGGCTTCCTGCTCCTCCTCGGTTGGAATCCGGATCATCTGTCCATCTGTCACGGATTCCGCCAGATTAAGTGCATCCTCTGCCGCCTCTTCCATGAATCCGCCTGCAAGTTCCACCGCCTCATAAATCCGGCTTCCGTCATCGAGTTCATAGACGCCTGGCGAGACAACTGCACCACAGACATACACCAGACAGGTCTTCTCTTCCTTCGTCCCGTCTGGCTCTTCCGTTTCTGTGGCAGACAGCTCCTCCGTCGCGCAGAGTTCTCCCGTCTCACCTGTATTCTTCTCCAAATACACATTATTCCTGGCACCGCAGCCGCATAGCAGACTCATCGCAGCTGCGATCACCAGGAATACTCTGAACGTTTGATTCATAGCATTCTCCTTCCTGTCTTCATGATGTCCGCACCCTGAAAACAGATGAAAGAGCTCTCAATGCCTGATATTCTTATTTTAACGAAATTTTACAATTATGACAAGACCATTACATCTTTTCTGTCAAAATTTTTAAAAATATTGTGAGATTGTTTCCTTCAAAGTCACCCAGAATTCCTTCGCATCCTGTGAATTTGGAACTAAAATAGAATTCTCGTACGCCTCGTAAAGCATACACTCGGTCGCATCCGCATTTTCCCCAAGCTTCACGGAATAATGTCCGCCGAGTGCATGCAGTTCTTCTGACATCGTCAGTGTCAGATACTCTGCAAAATCTGCCGCTTCTGTTTTTTTCTCAGAGAAATCATTCACAAGAACAATCTCCGTCTGGGCTGCCGAATAGGCCTCTAACGTCTCGTTGAGCGGAAGCATTCCTGTGATCGTGCAATCCATACCCTTTAACTGTGCCACTGTATCTGAATCTAAAATCGCGCATAACGTTGTCCCGTCTCTAAAATCCTGTAAAACACTCTCCTCGCTCACACGCTGTGCATCCATCGAGAAGGATTCCAGAATCTGTGCAAAATATTCCAGATCTGCGTTGTACATTTCCTCGTCATAAGAAATTGCCATATTGGCCACTTCCTTCTTCTCAAAGGAAACACTGTTAGAGACAAACGGAAAATCATAAAATGGATCGTTGACATCCCACTCCAGCAGATACTGCACATTTTCAGGAGGATCATTGTCAATGGCATAATCAATAATAGACTGGACCGACTCCGGCTGATTCTCAAAGTATCCATTCTGGTACGCAAAAATGCAGATATTGTAGCTGAGTGGATACCCGTACATCTTCTCCCGGTATGTGGATGCCTCTACCGCCTTTGCAGCCACACAGTCTGCATAAATATCCCGCGCTGTGTTCTCCGCTGCCAGCCCATAGAGGTAAGCCTCCTCTAACTCGTCACTGCCAAGCAGATAGGCATCCGGCTGTTCCTGCTCTTTCATGGTCGCCTGGTAGACATCATTGAGGTAATCAAAGCTGTCCCGGTATCTCACGGAAACCACTTTCCCGGTGTCCTCATAGTATTCCTTCGCCGCGCGCTCAAAAAACTTCTCATAGCTCGCATCCCCATACCAGAAGATCAGATCCGGCTTCCGGTTTCCCGCGAAATCCACAGATGCCGTCTCGGTATCCGTCTCCGGTGCTTTTTCGTCTGTACGGTTTTCTGTCTGTGTATTTGCTGCCTTAATCACCGCTACGGCAAGCAAGGCTGCAACACATCCTGCTGCAGCCGCTCTCTTTTGCATATCATTCATTTTCCAAAACTCTTTCCAACCTGGATATCATTTCATCCACATGTTTCTTTTCAATAATCAGTGGAGGTACAAAGCGGATCACATCGCTTCCTGCTGTTATCACGATCAACCCTTCCTCTAGCGCCTTCGCTGCGATCTGACCGACTGGCTTTGTGCTGACCAGCCCCTGCATCAGTCCCATTCCCCTGCGCGCTGTCAGGAAATCGTACTTTTCTACCAGTTCCTCTAACTTCTCCTCCAGATAAGGAGCCACCTGCTTCACATGGTCAGTGATATGGTCGCGTTCCATCATCTCAAGCACTTTATCCACCGCTGCCCCGACAAATGGATTGCCTCCATAAGTCGTTCCATGGTCTCCCGGCGCTAAGGAACGGTCAGCCACGTGCTGTGTCATCAGAAAAGCTCCCACTGGCACACCGCATCCCAATGCTTTCGCGCTCGTCATAATATCCGGTTTCACACCATAATGCTGCCATGCAAACATCTCACCGGTACGTCCCATTCCGCACTGGATCTCGTCGAGGATCAGAAGAATGTCATGTTCTTCACAGAGTGCCTTCACTCCCTGCATAAATTCCTCTGTTGCAGGATAGATTCCGCCCTCCCCCTGTACTGTCTCAAAAATAATAGCACATGTGCGCTCATTTATCAAAGCTTTTACGCTGTCAACATCATTAAAATCTGCAAATTTTACGCCTGGCAGAAGCGGGGCAAACGGTTCCTGATAATGGGCGTTTCCTGTCACAGACAAAGCTCCGATACTTCTTCCGTGGAAAGAATGATTCATCGCAATGATCTCATGCCCTGCGTGCCCATCTCTTGTGTAGGCATATTTCTTGGCAGCCTTGATCGCACCCTCGATCGCCTCCGTACCGCTGTTTGTGAAAAAAACACGGTCCATGCCGCTTGCTTTCAGCACTCTTTTTGCAGCATTCATAATCGGCACGCTGTAGTAAAGGTTCGAAATATGCATTACCTTATCGATCTGTGCTTTTAATGCATCGTTATATTCCTTATTATTGTATCCGAATGCCTGCACTGCGATCCCGGCTGCAAAATCCAGATACTCCTTTCCGTCCGTGTCGTACAGATAGACACCGTCCCCATGGTCGATCACAAGAGGAAAACGATTATAAGTATGTACCAGCACTTTGTCGGTTTCTTCCATGTATTCCTGTTTATTCATTGTAAAACTTCGTCTCCTTATCTCCCAGAATTGCGGTTCCGATTCCCTTATTGGTAAAGATCTCCAAAAGCAGGCAGTGAGCAATACGTCCGTCTAAAATATGGACTCTCGAAACACCGTTCTCAATCGCATCAATACAGTTGTTTAACTTCGGAAGCATTCCTCCGCCGATATAGCCGTCCGTGATCAGGTTCTTCGCATCTTCTACTGTAAGCTCTGAAATCAGGGTAGAAGGATCTTTCGGATCTTTGTATACACCTTCAATATCGGTTAAGAACGCTAATTTTTCCGCATGCATTGCCCTTGCGATCGCGCATGCCGCATCATCCGCATTGATATTATAGCTGTCATAGTTGTCATCCATTCCGATTGGGCATATGATCGGCAGGAAATCTTTCTCGAGAAGGTCATATAAGATTTTAGGATTCACTTCTGTGATCTCACCCACATAGCCGATATCCTGGCCATTGGAATACTTCTTCTCCACCTTTAAAAGCCCACCGTCTTTTCCACTGATGCCAACTGCATTTACACCGAGCTCCTGCACCAGTTTTACAAGGGATTTATTCACTTTATTTAATACCATCTCAGCGATCTCCATGGTCGCCTCATCTGTCTTTCTGAGACCGTTGACAAATTCCGGCTCCATACCGACTTTTCCAACCCATTTGCTGATCTCCTTGCCGCCGCCGTGTACGATGATCGGTTTGAATCCAACCAGCTTTAACAGGGTGACGTCCTGAATAACGTGCTGTTTTAATTCTTCATCTACCATGGCGCTTCCGCCGTATTTGACAACAATAATCTTGCGGTTAAAACGCTGGATGTATGGGAGGGCTTCGATCAGGACCTCAGCCTTCTTCAAAAGTTCGTTCATGTTTTTTTCTTCCATAGTTTTTCTCTCTTTCCTTCTGTTTTATCATCAAAATCAGGAACGGTAATCGGCGTTGATCTTGACATAGTCGTAGGTCAGGTCACAGCCCCATGCGGTGGCGGTGGCAGTTCCCATTTTTACATCGGCAATCGCAGTTACAGCCGGTTCGGAGAGGATCTTCGTTGCTTCTTCCTCGCTGTAGTCGATGGCAACACCGTCTTTGATGATCTGCATGCGTCCTGCGGCACTCTCGAAGAACAGATCTACTTTTTCCGGATCAAACTGGGCACCGGAATAACCCATGGCACAGAGAATTCTGCCCCAGTTGGCATCGTGTCCGTAGATCGCTGCCTTGGTCAGGCTTGAGGTGATGACAGATTTGCTTAACACTTTTGCCTGTTCCTTGCTCTTAGCACCGACGATTTTCACCTCAAATAACGCAGTGGCACCTTCTCCGTCCCCTGCCATTTTCTTTGCCAGTGTCTCGTTTACAAAGTTTAATGCCTTGCAGAAGGTCTCATAATCTTCATTCTTCTCTGTGATCTCCGGATTTTCTGCCAGTCCGTTTGCCAAAAGCAGGCACGTATCATTGGTGGAGGTATCTCCATCTACGGAAATCATATTATAGGTATCCTGCACATCCGCGCTTAACGCTTCCTGCAGCAATTCTTTGGAAATAGCTGCGTCGGTTGTCACAAAGCTTAACATCGTGCACATGTTCGGATGGATCATGCCGGAACCTTTGCACATACCGCCGATCGTCACTGTCTTCCCACCGAGTTCGATCGTCACTGCCACTTCCTTGTTCTTCGTGTCAGTTGTCATGATCGCTTTAGAAGCTTCTGTTCCGCTCTCGATGCCGCCCTTTAACTCCGGCACCATCGCGTCAATTCCATTGCAGATGCGGTCGATTGGAAGCTGCATTCCGATCACACCGGTGGATGCCACTAATACTTCGTCCGCTGCAATGCCAAGCACTTTTTCCACCTTCTCTGCGGTCTGTCTGCAATAGCCCATGCCTTCTTCTCCGGTGCAGGCATTTGCGATCCCTGCATTTATGACAACTGCCTGTGCAGCCTTGCTGTTGTATACAACACTGTGGTCCCATTTTACCGGGGCAGCCTTTACGATATTTGTCGTAAACGTTCCTGCCGCCCTGCATGGCACCTCGCTGTAAATCATTGCCATATCTTTTCTGTCTTTATACTTGATTCCCGCTGCCGTACTTGCTGCCTGAAATCCCTTTGCTGCGGTCACACCGCCTGTTATCTGCTCCATAGGGCTTTTCCTCCTTGTCGTCCGATGAAAATATGCATTACGGATTAAATACCGTCACATTTTCCTCATTTAACACACATTCATAATAATTTACATTGTCACAGTATTTCCATCCAAGCTTCTGCCAGAAACGGTTTCCAATCTCATTCTTTTTGAATGCGATCAGGTTCACCTTGGAAATCTTCTCTTTTTTCAGTGCTTCCAGGCACCGTTCCACAAGCTTCTGTCCGATTCCATGCTTTCGGTATGCCTCCTTCACACAGACGTGGTAAAGTCCGGCACGCCTGCCATCATGTCCGCAGAGAATGGCACCTACGATCCTTCCATCCATCTCCGCCACCATGCTGGTGGTTGGATTTCTCCGGATAAAACGTTCCACCCCTTCCCTTGAATCATCAATGCTCCGGATGCCAAATCCGGATATTTCCATCCAGAGGTTATGTACCTGTTCAAAGTCATCCATTGTCATGGGACGTATCTTTACTTCTTCGTTGTTCACGTTTTTCATCTCCTAACGTTTTCCCGTAACTTTTCTTCTAAGGTCCGTATCTGTCCGCTCCTACGGGAACATCGGAACCAGATTCAAGCCTTCTGCCTCGTCAAATCCGAACAGTAAGTTCATATTCTGGACTGCCTGGCCGGCTGCTCCTTTTACCAAATTGTCTAATGCACCCATCATGACAATGCGTCCGGTTCTCTCGTCGATCTTAAAGTTCACATCCACGTAGTTGCTGCCTTCCACCCATTTTGTTTCCGGGCATACATCTTTTTCCAGCACGCGGACAAACTTTTCCTTCTTATAATATTTATCATAAACCGCTTTCACTTCCTCGTAGGTTGGAAGCGTGCCATCTGCCTTCTTATTCAATGTGGCATATTCTGTTGCGAGAATACCACGGTTCATCGGAACAAGATGCGGGGTAAAATTCACTACGATCTCTTTTCCGGCTGCATAACCGAGCTGTTCCTCGATCTCCGGTGTATGTCTGTGGTTTGTCACCCCATATGCCTTCATATTCTCATTCACTTCACAGAACAGATTCGGAAGCTTCGCCCCTCTTCCTGCCCCGGAGGTTCCGGATTTTGCATCAATGATCAATGTGTCCGGGTCGATCATTCCCTCCTTCACAAGCGGATAGGCTGTCAAAATGGAACAGGTTGTATAACATCCCGGGTTGGCAACCAGTCTCGCGCCTTTTACCTTATCACGGTTGATCTCGCACAGCCCATATACTGCTTCCTCGATAAACTGTGGGCTCTTATGCTCAATCTTGTACCATTTTTCATAAGTCTTCACATCCTTGATACGGAAATCTGCGCTCAGGTCAATCATCTTCACCTTCGAGAGAATCTCCTCCGTCAGGACGCCCGCCAGAAATCCCTGTGGGGTCGCAGTGAAGATCACATCTACCTGGGAAGCAAGCTCTTCCATATTGTCATCGAGACAGGTATCCTCCACGATCTCAAACATATTCTGGTATACCTCGGCATATTTCTTATCTATATAGCTTCTGGATCCGTACCATTTTATTTCCACATCTTTATGTCCCATCAAAAGACGCACCAGTTCATTTCCTGCATAGCCTGTTGCTCCGATAATTCCAACTTTCACCATATTCTTGATACTCCTATCTCCCCTTTATCAGGAGGTTCTCTTTTTCACTCTGCTCCTTTTTCACACCACCGGGGTATTCGTCCGGGCAGCTATCCAATTCGTTCTTATCATAGTATAACTCTTTAGGATAGTAAAGTACTTTTTTGTTTCCCTGTTTCCATTATTTCTTGCATAATTATACATTCTGTTTTTATTTTATGCAATACATTTTTTATTTTTTCTGTGCTTTTTCTTTGAATATGTACTTTATAATAGAAATTCAGCCTCTGTTTTTCTGAATAAATATCTGTATGTTTTGTATATTTGTCTGTATTTTTATTATTATATTATGTATATTTTTTCACTTGCATTTCTTTCCCACATAGTATATATTATTTTTCAGAAGGAGCTTTCCCTTATAAAAACGGAACCCGCTCCACACACAAAGAGTGATAAACAGAAAGGATTGAATCCCATGAAAGAAAAAGTTATTTTAGCGTACTCCGGTGGTCTTGATACCACAGCCATTATCCCATGGTTAAAAGAAACATACGGTTATGAAGTTATCTGCTGCTGCGTTGACTGCGGACAGGAAGAGGAATTAAACGGACTTGACGAGAGAGCCAAATTATGCGGTGCTTCCAAGTTATATATCGAAGATATCGTAGATGAGTTCTGTGACGATTATATCGTTCCGTGTGTACAGGCGAATGCCGTATATGAGAACAAATACTTACTCGGAACCTCCATGGCTCGTCCGGGCATCGCCAAGAAATTAGTTGAGATCGCCAGAAAAGAAGGCGCTACCGCTATCTGCCACGGTGCTACCGGAAAAGGAAATGACCAGATCCGTTTTGAGTTAAGCATCAAAGCACTTGCCCCGGATCTTAAGATCATCGCTCCATGGCGTGACAGCAACTGGAAGTTACAGTCCCGTCAGGATGAGATCGACTATTGCAAGGCTCACGGCATCCATCTTCCATTCTCTGTAGATTCCAGCTACAGCCGTGACCGTAACTTATGGCACATCAGCCACGAAGGCCTTGAGCTTGAAGATCCTTCCTTAGAGCCAAACTACGAACACCTTCTCGTTCTGACCACACCTCCTGAGAAAGCTCCGGACGAAGGCGAATATGTAACCATGACGTTCGAAAAAGGTGTTCCGACTTCCGTAAACGGAAAGAAGATGAAAGTTTCCGATATTATCCGCGAGTTAAACACACTCGGCGGCAAGCACGGCATCGGTATCATCGATATCGTAGAGAACCGTGTTGTCGGCATGAAATCCCGTGGTGTGTACGAGACTCCTGGCGGAACAATCCTCTTAGAGGCACACGAGCAGTTAGAGGAACTCGTCCTTGACCGTGCTACAATGGAAGTCAAGAAGGATATGGGCAATAAGCTCGCCCAGATCGTTTACGAAGGAAAATGGTTCACACCACTCCGCGAGGCAGTACAGGCTTTCGTAGAATCCACACAGGAATATGTGACCGGTGAAGTGAAGTTCAAGCTTTACAAGGGAAATATTATCAAAGCCGGAACCACTTCCCCATACTCACTCTACAGTGAATCTCTCGCAAGCTTCACAACCGGAGATCTGTATGACCACCACGACGCTGACGGATTCATCACACTGTTCGGTCTTCCATTGAAAGTCCGCGCAATGAAGATGTTAGAGCTGCAGAAAGAAAACAATAAGAACAACTAAGTTTGCTCTTTCACATGCAAAGGCGCCGGGAACGAAATGTTCCCGGCGCCTTCTTTTTATCTGCATCCGTACGCTTCTAATTCTTTTCGCACCTGTTCGATCGTACAGAAATGGATTCCGTGAATCCCTTCCCTTTTTGCACCTTCCACATTCTCAAGGCGGTCATCGATAAACACACACTCTTCTGCTGTTAAACCAAACCGGCTTAATAACGTCTGGTAAATATCCGCATTCGGCTTGATCTGTTTCACCGTATAAGAAAGAATCGCCCCGTCCACAAGCGGCAGGAAATCAAGTGCTTTCTCTTTTGTCTTCTGACACGTCCAGTCACCATAGTTGGATAAAATATAAACATGGAACCCCTGCTCCTTCATGCTGTGAATCCAGTCCTTCGTATAGGAGAACTGGTGCAGGGAAAGCTCCACATGATTCCAGAACAGGTCGATCTCCTCCCTCAGTTCCGGTGATCTTTTATAAAACTCTTCGAGGATCTCTTCGGATGAGAGCACACCGCGGTCTGCTTCGTTCCAGAAATCCGTTTCAACAGTAGCTGCTGCCACTTTCTGTACCATCTCTTCTGAAAATCCCAGCTCCCGCATGGCGCCTTTCGGATTCCAGTCCACTAATACATTTCCGATATCTAATACGATATTTTTTATCATTTTACCTCCTTTACGTCTGTGAAAGAAAAGGTACCAGCAGCCCTCACAAATCGTACTGCTGATACCTTCTGCCTGATCGGTCTTATTTTACATTGCGGTAGATAATATCTTCTCTTCCTGGTCCATTGGAAACCATGGTGATCGGGTATCCGATCTGCTCTTCCACGAACTCGATGTACTTTCTGCAGTTCTCCGGAAGATCCTCATAGTTCTTAATTCCACGGATATCGCACTTCCATCCCGGAAGCTTCTTCAGAACTGGCTTTGCCTTCTCTAACTTTGCGGTAACAGGGAACTCTGTAGTCACCTCACCATCAATGTCATAGCCTACACATACCGGAATCTCGTCTAAGTATCCTAATACGTCAAGAACAGTAAATGCAACATCTGTTGTGCCCTGCAGGCGGCAGCCATACTTACTTGCCACACAGTCAAACCATCCCATACGTCTTGGACGGCCTGTTGTAGCTCCGAACTCACCGCCATCACCACCGCGGCGTCTTAACTCATCTGCCTCGTCTCCGAAGATCTCGCTTACAAATGCACCTGCTCCGACTGCGGATGAATATGCCTTGCAAACGGTCACGATCTTCTTGATCTCATACGGAGGGATTCCTGCTCCGATCGCTCCATAAGCTGCTAAGGTGGAAGAGGAAGTAACCATTGGATAGATTCCGTGATCCGGATCTTTTAAGGTTCCAAGCTGTCCCTCTAATAAGATATGTTTGCCCTCTTTGATTGCCTTGTCTAAGAATAAGGAAACATCTCCGACATACGGAGCTACCATATCTCTGTACTCATGTAAAGTAGCTAATAACTCTTCTTCTTTTAATAATGGTTTGTGATACATATGCTCAAGCATGATGTTCTTTGTCTCACAGGTACGTTTTACCTTTGCCTGCAACAGCTCCTCATCGAATAACTCGCTTACCTGGAAACCGATCTTCGCATATTTGTCTGAATAAAACGGTGCGATACCGGATTTCGTGGAGCCGAAGGAGTTCTTTCCGAGACGCTCCTCCTCATACTGGTCGAACAGAACGTGATATGGCATTACGATCTGTGCTCTATCTGAAATCAAAATCTTTGGTGCAGGCACATTGCGGTCTGTGATAGACTTGATCTCGTTTATGATTTTCGGGATATCCAGAGCGACACCATTTCCGATGATGTTGGTGATGTGGCTGTGGAATACACCTGACGGTAAGGTATGCAGAGCGAATTTCCCGTAGTTATTTACGATCGTATGTCCTGCATTTGCACCTCCCTGGAAACGGATTACGATATCAGCCTGATCTGCCATCATATCTGTAATTTTACCTTTTCCCTCGTCTCCCCAGTTTGCGCCTACTACTGCTGTAACCATTTGATTTTCCTCCTGATGTTTCTCACATTTTACGGCAATGCCGTTCATTGCCTTTTACTTCATTAGTATACACGAGGTTGGCGTATAAGTAAAATTGATATTCATTATATTTGGCATAATTGTTTCTTATATCATAAATGAATGTTGTATAAATGCCCACGCTGCCGGACGTTGGGTTGTGTAAGTCAGGGATGGGTGGGGCTTCCACATAATTCCCATTGGGCTAGGAACTCCGATGAGCCTCAGAGCAGCACATTCTCTCAGCATCGGCTTCGAGAATGTGCTTGAGTCTCCTCTCCGTAGCCCAGAGGGAATTATGCGGAAGCCCCACCCATCCCTGACATGCGCTACATTGTGGACGGCAGCTTAGTTGTTTTCTCGACCTGGTTCCGATAAAAACAGATCAGCATAACAAAAAAGTCCTTGAAAACACACTGCTTTCAAGGACTTCATAATGAGTAGCGAGAGGGGGATTCGAACCCTCGACACTACGGGTATGAACCGTATGCTCTAGCCAACTGAGCTATCTCGCCATATTCTTTTAAAAATATGGGACCTATAGGGCTCGAACCTATGACCCTCTGCTTGTAAGGCAGATGCTCTCCCAGCTGAGCTAAGATCCCATATAATAGCGAGAGGGGGATTCGAACCCTCGACACTACGGGTATGAACCGTATGCTCTAGCCAACTGAGCTATCTCGCCA
>CAKRFH010000026.1:0-28078 GCA_934320555.1 uncultured Roseburia sp. | reverse complement strand
TTTTTGATCACTTCATTACTTGCTGCTTTTGCTTCATCGGATACTGTTCCGCCACCGTTTAATACAACGGAAAGGTTGGTGTAAAGCGGTCCGTAGCAAACCATGTTTACCATGGTCACAAGTGCGAGTACCCATGCTAAGGAAGCTCCCCAGCGAACTAAATGTCTTTTTCCCTTTGGTGCAATAAAATGTGCAGCTACTAATAATACAATCAATACTAAAATAGAAATAAGGATTGCATAAACGTATCCGCTGCAGTTTGTTACATAAGTTGTAACGTCTGCTTCACTGACACCAAGACCTCCTAAAATAGGAGCCAGAATCGAAATAATTAACTCGATCATTTCTAAATCCTCCCAAGATTTAATTTTGTCCGTTCCGGACGATGTATGTACTTTATCATAAAATCTTTTTCCCGGGAAGAATTTGCATAACCTGCACTTATTTCGCATAAACGGTTTTTGTGATTGTTACTTTTAGACAAAACAATAGTCCTGTTTTTGTATATTATACCCAAAAACAGTTTGCATTTTGCCCCATTCCATGGTGGCGCAGAACGGCTTCCATCCTTCGTTTTCTAACTCTGCTGCACCGCCTTCATCGGGATCAGGATCTTCATCTCAAACCAGTTCTCCTTCGCGTCGATGCTGACCGCCCCATCATACTTGCTGACCGTATAGCGGATACTCTTGATCCCATAGCCATGGAACTCCTTCTCCTTCTTCGTCGTCAGAAGCCGTCCTTCCTTCATCTTCAGGTCACCCTCATAATAATTCTCGAAGCGCAGGATTAAGAAGTTCTTCTGCTGTGAAACCGTCACATGGATCAGCCGCTTCTCTTTCTCCTCAATCTTAAGCTCACACTCGATCGCATTGTCGAGCGCATTTCCGAAAATGCTGCAGATATCCATGATATCCATAAAATCAAGCAGTGTTCCATCTGCCACGCAGGTGAACGTAATGTCATGCTTGGAACAGTAAAGGCTCTTGCTGGTCAGTACCGTATCTAATACTTTGTTACCGGTCTTATTCTGTGCCTCATACTGTTTGATTTCATCTTCCATATGGTTTAAGAACTCATTTCTTTTTTCCGGGTCTGTCTCGCTTCGAAGGACAGCGATCTGGTGCTTTAAATCATGATATTTGTAATTGATCAGGTCAATGCTCTCCCTCGACTGCTTATACTGAATATACTGGTTCTGTAAAACACTCTGGACTGCTTCAAGCTCCCTTCGCACACGCAGTTCTCCGCACTGAATGAGATGTGCGTAGAGGATCGCGATGCCTCCGAGATCCACGATGGTACGGATCTGACCGACCCCGGCCGCATAGCCGTTCACAGACACACCGGTCGCTGAAATAAAACTTAAGTTGCTGACGGCAAAAACTGCAATTCCGATTACCATGGCAGAGAAATATTCCCGGATATTGATATTTAAATCGCCATCTTTCGGCAGATGCGGCTGCAATAATCTTTCCAATACAAGCCAGATCACTCCATACACCGCCAGAAGCAGCAGGAGCCTTCCTGCACGCCCTGGCATCCCGCCTGACCATCCCATACACACAATTTGCCACTCCAGGGATGCCATAAACTCTGCCACAACAAATGCAATCATTCCAAAATACCCTGCATCGCGGAAGTTCACCTCACAGCACAGGCAGATAAATCCAATCATAAACAGCACTGCAGCCGCCATACACGGAATCCAGAAATAGATTGCAACATTCCCCGTTGCCACAAGAAAAACAGACTGCAGCACAAGCATCCCGGCTGCAATCAATCCCGTTTTCCACCATTCAAATCTTTTTTTCAAAGATACAATAAAAATCATACAGGCAGCCCACTCTGCGATTGCAGTATACAGACGTGGGATGTCCGGCATCAGCTGGTTTAACATATTATTTCACAACCTCTCCCCAGTAATCTGTCAGTGCTTCCATGAACTCCTTCTTCCGCGACCGACTGAGCAGAAGCGGTTCCCCTTTCACTATCGCACAGCCGTCCTGAATGCCGTCTACATGCTGCAAATTGATCAGATACCCTTTATTTCCACGGCAGAAGTTCAAGCCAGAAAGCTTCTCCTCAATCTCCTTCATAGTGCCGACGGACTCATAGTCTCCCAAAATTGTGTGCAAAATCAGGGTATGTCCCTGACTCTCAATATAATAGATATTGGCAACATTGATGCGCACCGCACCGCCCTTAATATTGACCGTAATGACCTTCTGTTCACGCTTCTTCATACGTCCGATCGCACGGTTTAACCTCTGGGAAAAAGCGAAGTAGGACACCGGCTTTAGCACATAGTCGAGTGCATCCACCGCATAGCCGCGGATCGCATACTGCGCCATATTTGTGATAAAAATAATAACTACTTCCGTGTCCACCTTCCGGATCTCCTCCGCCGCAGACATGCCGTCCATGAACTTCATCTCCACGTCCATCAGGATAATGTCGAACTGGGATTTGTATTTATGGACAATCTGATCCCCGTCGGAATAGAACGTGATATCAAAAATCTCATTATTTTCTTTTTCATACTGATGCAAAAAATCCTGAAGCTGCTTTGCGTACAGCTCCTCGTCCTCCACGATTGCAATGTTGATCATCTAATCCCCTGACCTCCAATTAAGACTTTCTTTTCCTCTAAGACGAAACCGTAATGTCTGAACTGTTCCTTCTACCTGCTATATTATCATAATTGAATGTCACTTAAAACTATTTTGTGCAGCTTTATCCAGCTCCTAAAATGAAATTTCAGGTTTCTATCTCAACAACGGTATTCGAATTGACCTTTTTCTATATCTGTTGTAAACTTTTCTTAGTGCCCAGGATCTCTTATCCGGCGTCATCAAACAGAAAGGAGTGCTTTTCCTTGTCAAAAAAATCATCCAGAATTTCCATACATTCACTCAGTTTCCGCATCCTTGTACTTTTATTTTTCATGATTGTTTTTTTCCTGGGGCTGGTCATCTACAATAATACAGCCGCTTTCAGATTTCTGTTAGCGCGTGTCCATGAAAACTCTGAAAATGCACTCGTTCTTTATCAGAAGAACTTAGATGAGAATCTTTCCCGCACGGAAACCTATCTGTACTCTTACGCTTTTAATAATGCTGATTTTCTTTCTCTGCAGTCTGCAGAAGCAAAGACAACAGACTGGTATGTACTGTTACAACGAATTAAGACAAATTTTAGCAATGCTTCTCCTCTTTATACTGTAAACGGCTTTTTCTGTTATCAGGTTTCAACAGACACGCTGATTCTTTCTGATAAAACAGATAATCAGGCTCCCCTGCTCTTTCATATCATCCATGACATTGTACAGGCAGAAGAAGACCCTCATCCGGACTGGTTTCTGGTTGATTTTGAAGGGTATCATTATCTGTTCCGGATTATGAACGTCAATGGCTGCCGGCTTGGTGCCTATGTTTCCACAAACAGTCTTCTCTCTACTTTAAATAATGAAAAGAGTCCGGGCAGTCTTTTATATTTTTCTGATGGTTCGCTGCTTCTGCGTTCACTTGATACAGATGTAGAGCTTGATTCTTCCTCTTTAAAATGGGGACGCTACCCTTCTTATCAGATAGATGATGATTTCTGGATGGCGATTTCACAGAACCTGGAGGAATCTTCTCTTTCGCTTACTTTGCTTTTGAATTTTTCGGAATATTCGCAATATCAATCCGAATATTATATGCTTGCCCTGATCGTCTCTCTGGCACTGTTTGGTATCTGGCTCATTTTATTTACCTCCCTGCATCACTGGGTACTTCATCCCGTCCGGACACTGACAGGTGCTTTGGAACAGCTTCGAAACGGAGATCTTGAAGTACGGATTCCCGGCAAAAATCAATTAACAGAATTTCAGGCAATGACAGATTCTTTTAACAGTATGGTAGAAGAAATTGACAGCTTAAAAATTGAAAATTATGAGAAAAAGTTATCCAGGCAAAAACTGGAAGCCCTTTACTTAAAACAGCAGATCACACCACATTTCATGATCAACTGTTTAAATACCATTTATCAGCTCACAGAAAACGATCACTCTGACCTGGCAAGACAGATGATTCAGGATTTAAGCAACCATCTGCGCTACACGCTCTCTTCCGGTCAGAGTGTATCCCTCGCAGAAGAGCTTCGTCTTGTTCAGAATTACGTGGATCTTTCCTCCATCCGTTATCCGGATGCACTGAAACTCGTTGTTTCCTGTGAAGAAACATTAAAAAATGCAACTGTTGTCCCTCTTCTGCTTTTAAATTTTATTGAAAATACCATTAAATACGAAGTATCTCCCTCTCTGCTTCTTTTCATGCACATTGATATCTGGGAGCAGGAGGAAAATAACTGCAGCATTCTTCATATCCGTATCTGGGACACCGGACGTGGATTTTCGGATGATATACTGCAAAAACTACTTTCCATTGATTCGCATATTCACTCAGAGGAAGAGCATATCGGCATCATAAATGTTGTGCTGCGTCTCCGTCAGCTTTTTCCGGATGCCACTTTTTCTTTTTCCAATCGTCCGGATGCGGGTGCACAGATTGATATCTGTTTCCCTTATGTTCCGTTTTTCTGGACAAGCAATGAAAGAATACTATAAATCTATTTTTTAGGAGGCTTTTATGAATCTTTTAATTGTCGATGATGAATATTACACAGTGCAAAGCATCGAAGCCAAAGTCCATCAGCTTCGACCTGATTTTGAACATATTTACTGTGCCTATAGTATGCAGCAATCATTAGACATTTTCTCACAAAATCGAATTGACATTATGATCTGTGATATTGAGATGCCTTCCGGCTCCGGTCTTGAGCTTCTCGACCAGATCCGCCAGGCTCACTATGACACCGTCTGCATTTTTCTGACCGCATATGCCAAATTTGAATATATTTCCCGGGCAATGAAGCTTTCCAGCAGTGATTATCTGCTCAAGCCGGTTGATGATGCTACCCTTGCAGCCGCTTTGTCCAAAGCTTATATGCAGTGTGAAAAACAGCAAAAGGACAAACTTAATACACTGCATGCCAATTACTGGAAAGAATCTGAACTGCCTCTTGTTGAACAATTTTTTCTGGATCTCTTAAACGGAAGTATTTTTTCTTCTCAAACTGAGATTGCAGACGAGATCCGTTCCCGCCATCTCGACAGCACTCTCATTCAGCAACCGTTTCTTTCTCTTCTGATTCAGACCGGACCCTTTTACTCCATTACCTCGTCCGGCAACAGAAGCTTATATGAGTTCGCTTTAAAAAATATCGTACGGGAATATTTCTTTCAGGAGTACGAACTGCCTGTCACAATTCGCGTATTGGACAGTTTTTATCTGCTGCTCCTTCCCGCTTCCGGACATCCGCATCAGGAAGTTGTTGACCGTTGCCAGAATGCACTGTCCGACTTTGTAACCCATTTTCCGTTTTCCATCAATTTTTTTATTTCTTCCGATGTGCATCTACCGGAAGATTTGCACAGAACTTTTCTTTCCATGGAAAATTATGCCCAAAAAAATGTTACTTATGAAAACCATGTTTTTGATCTTGCCCTCGAAAACACAAGTCAGACATCGTTTTCTTCCCATCCGCTTCCTGCCGACCGCTGGACCAAGCTGCTCTCTATCGGCAAAACAGAACAGCTTCAGATTGAAGTATTTACTTACCTGAATCAGATGAGAAGCTCCGGCACCGCAACCCGCGAATTTCTGACCGGTTTTTATTATCAGTTTTTACAGCTTCTGTTTCGCCAGATGGATCAGCAAACCTCTGAGACCGAAACGTTCCATCAACGGATTACAATTGCCTCACCGGAACAGACATTTTCTTCCTTTGACAATCTGAAAAACTGGATCACAGACAGTCTGACCTACCTATCTGAGAGCCGCCATATTCTTGCCTCCCAGACCACCGCTGTATCCACTGTGAAAACTTATATTGAATCGCATCTCTCCGAGGAACTCGACCGCGATACACTTGCCTCTATGGTCTATCTGAATGCGGACTATCTGTCCCATCTTTTCAAAAAAGATACCGGCAGTTCCCTCATTAACTATATTATTGACCGCAGAATTGCCCGTTCCAAAGAACTTCTTTTAAAAGGTGAGATGAATATCCGTGACATTGCCATCACATGTGGCTTTCAGAATATTTCTTATTTCTCCCGCCAGTTTAAAAAATCAACTGGAATGACACCTAGACAGTTCCGCAAACAATAAAAAAGAATCCTGATTTCCAGATCAAATGAAAATCAGGATTCTTTTTTAACCCTTTACACCTCCCAGTGTAATTCCTTTTACAAAGTTTTTCTGAATAAACGGATATACAATAATAATTGGCAGGATACCAAGCGCGGCCATCGCCATCCGCACTGTTCCGGAAGGGATCTGTGCCAGTCCCTCTCCTGCATTTGCAACACTGCTTGCATTCTGCGTCAGCGCCTGGATGTTTTGCATCATACGGTTCAACAGGTTCTGAATACTGTAGAGATCTGTTCTTTTGGTCAGATAAATGTATCCATTATTCCAGTCATTCCAGTATGCAATACCGGAAAACATGGCAACTGTCGTGATGATTGGTTTTGACAACGGAATGGCGATTTTCCACATGGTCTGGAATTCGCTGGCTCCGTCAATATAAGCAGCTTCCAAAATCTCATCCGGCACTCCTGTCACAAAATAACTCTTCATAAGAAGAACATTAAAAGGACTCATTAAAAGGGAAGGAACTAACAACCCCCAGAAGGTATCCTTGATATGAAAGAGTGTTGTATAATTAATGTAAGTCGGTACAAGTCCACCATTAAACAACATCGTAAAGAATACCAGGAACGTCAGGATATTCCTGCCCGGAAGTCCTTTCTTGGAAAGTCCGTATGCCAGACAGGTTGTAAACATCAGATTTAAAATAACACCTGTTACTGTCAGTACAATAGACATTCCAAACGCTTTCAATACCATGGAACTGCTGGCAGAAAAAATCCATTCATATGCATATAAACTCCATTTTTCCGGAAAAAAGGAATATCCATTCTGTAATAATGTACTATTGTCTGTCATGGAAGAAATGAACATCAAAAGGATCGGGATAATTGCAATCAATGTCAGGATCGTCATAATCAGATGTCCAAAAAAGTTATAAATCTTGTCTTCTCTTGTTTTCATGTTATGCCTCCTAGATCAATGCACTGTCTTTGTCGATTTTACGGACAATCAGGTTAGCTCCCAATACCAGAGCAAATCCTACAATGGACTGATACACACCGGCTGCTGCTGACATGGAAACATTTCCCATCTGAAGCAGTCCTCTATATACATAAGTATCAATCGTATTTGTTACAGAATATAAAGCTCCCTGATTCATTGGCACCTGATAGAACAATCCAAAATCAGAATAGAAAATTCTTCCGATTGCCATCATGGTCAGCATAATCACGGTTGGACGTAATAACGGCAAGGTAATATATCTGATCTGCTGCCATCTGGTCGCACCGTCAATCTTAGCAGACTCATAGAAGGATTTATCAAAGCCCATTAATGTTGCCAGGTAAACAATACAGTTATATCCGACTGACTTCCATGCACTGACAAAAATCAGAATAAACGGCCAATACTTTGGCTCTGAATACCAGCTTACCGGATCTTTGCCCAACGCTTTCAAAATGGTATTATTGAAAAATCCGTTTTCCACACTGAAAAAAGCAAAAACAAGATAACCAATAATAACAGATGAAATCAGGTTTGGGAGAAGGATTGCACTCTGATAGACTTTTTTCCGCTTTCCTTCCAGCTCACTTAAAATAATTGCAACTGCAATTGCCAATGTTGTATTGATCACAATAAAGGCTATATTATAGAGAATGGTATTTCTTGTAATAACGAATGCATCGCTTGTTGTGAACAGATATTCAAAATTTTTAAATCCTACCCATGGACTTTTATAAATGCCTTTTCCTGCATTGTATTGTTTAAATGCGATTACCAGACCAGGAAGCGGCATATAATTATTGATAAACAGATAAATAAGCCCCGGTAACATTAAGATATAAATAGGCAGAAACCGCACAAATGCCTTTCTTTTTTTCTGACCTTTTGTCATAACATGATTCTCCTCTTTCCCTTTAAAGCTTGCGCCGCCCTGTTAGGGACGGCGCATTCTGTCGTTTTTATAGGAACTTATTTTGTTGCTTCCCAGGCTGCAAGCTGTGCTGCTTTCTCATCAATAATCTTCTGAAGTCCCGCAGTCATCATCTTGTCATTCATTTCATCAATTGCTGTGTCAGGATCTACAAAACCATACTCAATACTGCTCTGGTATTCATTGTATACATTCTGCACTGCTGTAACTTCATTTGCCACATTTGACGTATCAAAGGTAAAACCACTAGCTTTGGAAACCTGTGCATTTGCATTGAATTCACGCATTTCGTTCCACAGATCCGGATCGTTTCCTTCCCATACATAAGTAATAAACTGATTCGGCATCATCCATCCCATAGAATGGTTCCATCCAGAGTTAGATGCATCTACGCCATCTGCATAAGTTGCAAGCCCGTCATCGCCAACTTTATAATGTACACCTTCGATTCCCCATGCCAGAAGGTTTGCAATTTCCGGATTAGAATAACATTCGTTTAAGAACTTCATGGCTGCTTCCTTATGCTGTGCAGAGATCGGAATTGTCCAAGGCATACCAGCTACAGAAGTAGAACTTACAAAGTCGTCCAATGTCTGGAAAATTGTCATATCACGTCCTGACAGTGTGGATTCCTGAGATTTGATTCCAGGTTTTCCTCCTGTTGTATAACTCATCAGTGTTCCGGCTTTTACCAGCTCACCAACGGCAGTTGTATCTGTTGTTGCATCGGCACTGATATAGCCCTTCTGATTGTAGCCATAAATTCTCTTGCAATAGTCTTTATAAACATCACTGGTAAACAGATTGACAACCTCTGTATTCTGTCCGTAATCAAGAAGAACGCCAAACAGACTTCCGCCAAGAGCATCAACGTTTGTAGACTGTGATACGGAAATTGGACGATATACTTCTTTGTCCGGATATGTTTCATGTAACTTTGCAAAAATATCATCCAGCTCATCCTGACTGATTTTAATAGTCTCATCGTCGCTTGTAGTATCATATCCAATTCCATCCAGATACTCAGTCGCAATAGCAACACATCCACGTCCCTGAGCGAGATCCCTGTTGCTAGGAAGTCCATACAACGTTCCATTTACGCGGCATGCATCAATATTTTCCTGTCCAACTGCATCAGCAATATCCGGTCCATAGGTTGCAAGAAGGTCGTTTTCTTCCAGATCGGTAAGATATCCCTGCTGGATAGCTGAGGTATAAGGAAATCCCATGCAACATAAGACATCAATTTCCTCATTTGCCGAAAGTGCAAGCGTCGTATTCTGGTTAAAAGATCCAAAATCTGTAATTGACAGCTCCACTTCTACTCCTATCTTATCCCTTGTAATATCATTGATTGCTTCCTGTACCTTTTCTGTATCTGCCGGTGCTCCTGTCCAGGTTGGGAAACTGACAATGATCTTTTCCACTTCACCGCTTCCGCCATTTGCCTCGGTTCCTGTTACTGTTTTACCATTTCCGGAACCTGTATTTGCATCTGAACTGCTTCCGCATGCGCCCATGGATAATGCCATGACGGATGCCATCAAAATTGCTGCTGCTCTCTTTTTCATCCTTCATCCTCACTTTTCTTATCATTTCATCTGTTTCATTTAAGTTTCGGCCGTCACTCATTTGATGTTTTTATTATAAGAACTATCTGTTCCTCAAAAAACAACAATTCTGCTATGAATTTGCACTTTTCTGTTTTTCTTTTGCTATTCTCTGTATTCTGCCACAAGCAGCCAGTCTTCTTCTCCCGGTTTTTTCGGCATAATACCAATTCCATTCTCTGTCTGAACCACTTCATCTGTTTTCTGTGTCATTCCTGTCCTCGGATCAAACCAGAGAATTTCGTACTGACCATCTAAAAGTCCCTTAACCGTTGTCTCGGAGCCGTCTCTTTCTCCATAATAAATAATAATTCTTGTGCGATCCCCGCTAATCGTTGTCAAAGCCAGTTTATTTGCAAAAGGACTGATATTTGCCTCAGCTTCTTCAGGGTCATAAGGAATCATCTCTTCAAAATGCTGTTTTTCATAAAACTGTTTCATATAGCCCATCTGTACTCCACCCGGACCATCGATTGCCTTTGCCCAGGTAATTCCATATTTATTGAACGTATTAAAGATAGGATGAATCTCTCCGGCATCCCACACATTATCCCAGATTCCCTGTGCTCCATACGTATAACCGCATCCACCGGTCTGTACAGACATGTATGCTACACGTCGCAGCATTGCATCCGTACAAAGGCGCATACCGTTCTCCTCTAATGTTGAACAATATTCATAAAATGCCTCTCCTTCGATGAACGGTTTCTTTGCATGTTCTTTCCGGTATGTTCGATACCAGACCGGATTAATAGGAAAATCACCATGTCCTGCCTGATTCAGCACAAAATCAAACCATGGTTCTTCATAACAATAATCTGCAAATGGACGTTCGTTTGTGTAATGTGCAGTCTGAAGATTCTCATATCCATCCATCTGCTCCACATATCTTGCAACTTCACTCCAGCCCTCAATTGCACGTTTCCGCGGTTCTCCCGGCAGATATCCTGCCACTTCCCCCGCAAGGGTCCAGACCATCGGAAGTGCGCCGTAACGTGCTATCATATAACGCGCCAGATGTTTCTGATGTTCTATTCCCTGCTCAATTGATCCTGACCATGCAAACCCAAGTGCATTTACAAAGCCAAGCTCTGCAAGATAATACATACGGCGGTCCAGTTCTTCCTGATAAAACCGGACGTTTGGAAGATCTCCATGTTCATTTTCGATCCAGTAACGGCTTATCTCTCCGTTCCAGCTATCGCTGCGAAGATTCGTCTGGTAAACATTATATCCCTGTTCTTTTCTTCGGTCTGCCATACCACAGAACATGCTCTTCATCTCCGGATGATTTGATTCGTCCCAGCGCTCTCCGAATGCAAACTCCCAGTGTGTATCTCCCAACCAGAAAAACGGCGTTCCATCTGCATAGGTCAGATAACGTCCTGACGCATGCACTTTCAAAAATCCATGTTGATAAATTGCAAGATCGCCTTCATATGGGACACATGTAACGCTTCCTGTCATGCCGGAAAGTCCTGTCTCCTCCGGTGCCTCCAGCATGTAATGCCAGATTCCGGTCTCCGTCGGTGCGAATGCGACCCGGTATCTGTTTTCTCCATCCCAGTATGCTTCTCTTTTTATCCTTCTGCCGGATGGACCTTCAAAGACTGCCCAGATGGAAACATCCAAAAAAGGATTTTCGTAAGTTTTTTTGCTTTCAAATGTCAGAATTGTCTGTCTCCACTGCTCTGCTTTCGTCTGTATCATTTTCTTCTCCTCCTATATACGTAGAGCGCATCCGTTTTTGAATGCGCTCTGTAATAATCTGTCTGCTTCGTTTTTATTCCAACCCACGTTTTCTGGCAAGTTCAACCGCAAGATCAACCAGTTCCTGCGCATCTTCCCGGCACACGAATCCTTTCGTAACCTGTTCTCTGGTATGTCTCTCTGCCAGTTCTTTATAATGTTCCAGCGTTCCGTATAATTCCCGCAGCATCTGTGCAGAAAATGCCTCCTGGTAGCCAAACAGTCCTTCCTTGTCTGATTCCGGATCCAGAAAGCTCTGTCCTTTTTCTATATCACTGGTATTACTGTATCTTCCGGTCGGATAATCAATCAGGCAGGTTCGCAGACCGCCAATGGAATTACCAAATGCATCTTTTTTGTTTTCCCCGTCTGTATCAACAGCGATTCTTTCACATTTTGCCGGTGCGATCCCACTCCTTACCCACTGAAACAGATTCCGGTAAGCTGCCGCAAACAGAATCTGTGACGGATAATCATTGCCCTCCTCATTTTTTCCCATATAAAATGGCAAGTGATTGATTCTTACAAGATCCGGATCCTTCTGATAATAATTGACATAACTGTACATCGTATCATGGCTTGCCCCTGTAACCTCATATTCCCGGAATAAAAATTCCGGATCATCACTGTCTGGCTGAGCAACTCTGAATCCTTCCATTCTTCCATTTTCACTTTCTGTCTGCACCGCGATAAACGGTTCCCGCGCTTTCTCCACATGGGACAGACTATAGTGATATGGGTACATAGATTCATACTGATTGACCGGGATCACCAGAGAATGAACTCCGCCACCGGCAAGATATCCGTCAAATACTCTGCTGCCACGTGCCACATCCGGACGATACGCAAAGCTGTTCAGATACCGGAACAGATACGAACCTGACTGAGACCAGCCTGTCAGACAGATCGCATCTCTTCGATATGCTCTGATTGGATTCATCTCTTCATCCTTACGCAGCAGCCATGCAAGATCTGTCAGCATATCCCAGAAAAGTCCTGTCTCATAATTATGATCCAGATCTCCCGTTCCACCTGTTGCCTGTAAAGAATCCGGGAACGGTATATCTAAAGTTGGATTTGGCCAGGACAGTTTCCCATACCTTTTGGAATCAAACTCTATCAATTTGGCAATTGTATTTGGTTTGCTGGTAATTCCGACATAAATATCCCCATCCCGTACAAACTTTTTCCACCCTAAGATCCACATACGGTCAATTTCCATAAAGCTTGTCGGATTGATAATCTCCACAACAACATTCCCGCTGCATGCCTTCACATCTTCCGGCAAGCGCACAATCATACGGTTCACATATGGCGCATCCGCTGTCCGGACACCAACAGTTCCACGTTCATCCACCGTCTCATAGACATTCGCTGTTCCATACATATAATATTCTTTCTCAGTGTAGCCATATTCAGACAGCTTCAGATAACGTTCTGCACTGGCAAACGGATAGCTTTCTTCCGTTACCGGAATCTCTTCTATTTTCGTGATCATCCCGTAAATCCTCCCTCTTGTTTTGCTTCTATTATTCCACATCGCCACAACCGGGAAAACAACGATTCTGCTTTTTTCTAGTACTTTTCTGCGCTGTTATCGCAAAGAGTCCGATTTTATCACAAGTAAGCTTTATAAAAACTCTGGCTTTCTCCCTCCAGGGAACCAGAATGAGCCCCGCCCGCACGAAAAAAAGACACAGTCTCTGCTTTTTCAGCCAAAACTGTGTCTTTTTTCATTCGCTATCACTTGTATCAGACGCACTGCTCATCCGTGTTCTTTTCGCTCTTACCGGATCGCTAACAGCCTCCGGAACACTCTTCTTAACCAGATGTATTCCATTAATCTCTCTTTACTGCCGCCTTAATCAGATGCGCCGTACCCTTAATCCTGTGTCCGTTCGCCATCTCCGTCAGCGCCCTTGCCATCTCCATCGTGACAAAGCCGCCGGTCATCTTCGCATAGCCGCGGATCGGCATATTGTAGTTGAACAGGACGTTTAAGTTCGGCTTGCCCTGCCACTCGCTGATCTTAAGCATTAACTTTAATACGCCGTAGAACAGCTTTCCGAAAATTCCTTTTCCGTAGTAGAGCTGGCAGACTGCATCGTTCATCTGGATCTCGCCGCTCCAGCTTCCGTCCGGGATCTCCCTGCCATAAAGTTCGCGGTACTCAATATCATCCACATTTTCGATCTTACCACTGAAATATTCCGGTAAGATCTCTTTGCTGTAACCGCCCTCTGCCACGGTTCCTGCAACCTCTAAGGAATCTTCCAGTACGATGGTCTCTGCATCTGTTCCTACCATGATCTGATAGCTGCCAGATTCCACTTCCCAGGTATTCGTTCTGGTGTCATAGAAACGGAACGTCTTATCATCAAATGGGATATGAACTTCCTTTTCCTCTCCCGGTGCAACAGTCACTCTCGCGAATCCTTTCAGCTCCCGGACCGGACGGAAAATCGTCTCAGACTGTTTTCCGACATAAAGCTGTGCAACCTCCGCGCCCGTCACAGATCCGGTGTTTTCGATGGTGAAGGTAACTCCATCCTGGTCAACATGCAGATTTTTGTATGCAAAATTCGTGTAGCTTAACCCATAACCGAACGGGAACCGCACTTTCTTTCCAACGGTTGTGTAATAGCGGTAGCCCACATAGAGAGCTTCACGGTATTCGCTGCTGCGCTCTTTGCTTGGATAGTAATGGAATGCCGGAGTATCCTCATAGTGGAGCGGATAGGTCTCGTTCAGCTTTCCGGACGGGCATACCTTTCCGGTCAGGACGTTCATCATGGCAGAAGCGCCTGCCTGTCCGCCTAAGTATCCATGTACAATTCCCTTTACATAATCAAACCATGGCATCTCAATAGAAGAACCTGCGGAGAGTACAACGACTACATTAGAGTTCACAGCTGTGATCTCATCGATCAGTTCATTCTGTGCCTGCGGCATATGCATGTGGGTACGGTCAAGTCCCTCAGACTCGCTGATCTCGTCCAATCCTGCAAATACAAGTACAACATCCGCGTTCTTTGCTGCTTCCACGGCTGCCTTGGCAAGTGCTGCATTCGGCTTGCGGTTGCGGATATAGCCCTGTTCATACGCGGTCATCACAAGTCCGCTCTCCCCGATCACATCCAGAATCGCCTCCGGCTGCTTTGTCGGGTTGACAAGGGAGGAACCTGCGCCCTGATAACGTGGAGTCTTTGCGAAATCACCGATCACTGCCACTTTTGTTCCAGGCTTTAATGGAAGGATACTGTCGCTGTTTTTCAGCAGGACCACGCTTTCCTCTGCCGCTTTTCTTGCCAGCGCATGGTGTCCTTCGATGTCGAACTGCTTTCCTTTTCCGTCTACGGTTGCCTGATGGGTGGCAAAAATAACGTTTAACAGCTCATCTAACCGCTGGTCTAATACTTCTTCCGGTAAGGTTCCTTCTTTTACCGCGCGCACGATATCACGCATACCGGATTTTCCGGTTCCCGGCATCTCAAGGTGGCTTCCGTTCATGACGCCGAGTGCATGATCGTTGCTTCCGCCCCAGTCAGACACAACATATCCTTCGAAGCCCCATTCGTCCACAAGGATCTCCTGCAACATATGACGGTTCTCGTTCGCATAGACACCATTCACTTCATTATAAGAAGACATGATGGATTTGGATTTTCCCTCTTTGATCGCGATCTCAAATCCGGTTGTATAGATCTCACGGAAAGTACGCTCATCCACAACGGAGTCGCTTGCCATACGGCGGAGCTCCTGGCTGTTTGCGGCAAAGTGTTTCGGACATGCGGAGATTCCCTGGCTCTGGATTCCCTTCACATAAGCTGCCGCCATTTTTCCTGCGTGATACGGATCCTCGGAAAAGTATTCGAAGTTACGTCCGCAGAGCGGGCTTCTCTTGATGTTTAATCCAGGTCCTAAGATGACGTTGACATCCATCGTCACTGCTTCCTCTGCGAGTGCCACACCGATCTCCTCGCCAAGCTTCTCATCCCAGCTGTTTGCGATCGTTGCCGCAGTCGGGAAACAGGTTGCCGGAAGGCTTCCGTTTAAGCCGAGGTGATCCCCAGCGCCTGCCTGTCTTCTGAGTCCGTGAGGTCCGTCGGACATCACCATGGACGGAATGCCGTATTTCTCAAAATCTACAGTCTCCCAGGTGTTCTTTCCGGACATCATCAGCGCTTTTTCCTCAAGCGACATCTGTTTGATGATTTCTCCATATTTTAAGCTCATGTTTCGTTCTCCTCTTTTTCTGCTCTCTGTCGGTCAATCGCACGAAAAAAAACGTGCCACTATCATTTATTTGTTTAGCATGATAGTAGCACGGTTCTTTTCTTAAAAATGGAAAATGACATAAATGGTTGTTTTTTTTACATAAACGGTAAGGAGCTTAGATCACGTTGTCCTCTCTCAGTCTGGTAATCTCCTGTTCGCTGTACCCGAGCATCTCCCCTAAGATCTTCTCATTGTCCTGTCCGAGAGTTGGAGCCGGACAGCTGATCTGCGGCATCATATCCATCAGTTTTACCGGATTGCCGTTGATCTTCATTTTTCCGATCACCGGATGCTCGATCTCGACGAACATCTCACGTTCTTTCGCGATATGCTCATCCTCTGTGATCTGTTTTACATTGTAGATTGGACCTGCCGGGATGCCCTTTGCGAGCATTTTATCCACAATCTCTTCTACCGTGTACTGCGTACTCCACTCTTCGATGTATTTTTTCTGGATCTCGTTGTTCTTCACGCGGAGCGGAACAGTCAGGAAACGCTCGTCTGTGATCATCCACGGCATCCCGATGATCTCGTTGCAGAATTTCTCATAAAGCTTCTGGTTACCGCAGCCGATCACAACCATGCCATCCTTCGCCTGATAAGTATCATATGGTGCAATGGATGCATAGGCATTGCCGTTTCTCACCGGGAGCTCCCCGGAATCGAAGTAGCGGATATACGCGTTCTCTAAGCTTGCCACAACGGAATCCACTAAGGAAACATCGATTCTCTGCCCGATGCCTGTCATTGTTCTCGCGTTCACCGCCATCAGTACACCGATCACAAGGTTCATGCCTCCTAAAATATCACCCATCGCATTGCCACAACGGGTCGGGTTGCCGCCCTTTTCTCCTGTGATGCTCATCAGGCCACCCATTGCCTGGGAAATGATGTCATAGCCCGGACGGTTTGCGTATGATCCATAAGAGCCGAAGCCGGATAATGCACCGTAGATCAGACGCGGATTTACTTCTTTTAACACATCATAGCCAAGCCCTAACTTGTCCATGACACCCGGGCGGTAGTTTTCCAGTAAAATATCGGCTTTCTTTACAAGCTCTAAGAAAATCTTTTTCCCCTCTTCTGACTTGAGGTTTAGAGTGATGCCCTGCTTGTTGCGGTTCAAGTTCGCGTAGTACATGCTCTCGCCGTTCGCATACGGACCGTAACCTCTCGCATCATCCCCTTTTCCCGGAACTTCGATCTTGATGACTTTCGCTCCGAAGTCCCCGAGGATTGCTCCTGCATAAGGTCCTGCAACCACTCTCGTCAGGTCTAAAACTGTCAGGTTCTGTAATGCCTGCACCTTCGGCTTTTCGATCTCGTCATCCTCCACATGGATTTTCATCCGCATGATCGCGGAGCCCATGGATTTTCCGAGGCTGTCAAGACGGAGGCTCATTGTCGCACCACCGCCTAACGCATGCTTTAGCACAAAGTTGAAGCCGTTTAAGCTTGGCACTTCATAGCGGGTGATCTCACCTTTTACCATATCTCCGAAGAAAGCATGGAGCTTTTCCGGTGTTACCTCGCGCTCGATGATTTTATAATATTCCGGATTTCTCGCGTACACACAGATATTGCTCGTATCCCCCTTGTCACCGCTCCTGCCGTGCGCGATCTCATTCAAATAAATCTCTGCCATGCCTTACACCTCCAATATATGGGACTTAATATCCAAAACATCCCTCGGTACGCTCGTCGGCCACAGTGCCATGACTTCCTGCACTCTTGCCCTGCCTCCGAAGAAGGATGCTCCCGGAGGGCCGTTTAACTGCATCGGGCTGATCTCCGGAATGATCTTCGCGCACTCATTTTTATCTTCTGAGAAAACAGCGATTCTCATGACACACTCATTTAAGTTCTTTAGTGCTTCCTCGCTCATGTCAGCCACATTTAAGTGCAGGCTGTTCACACCAATAAAGCTGATATGTACATCGTCCGCCTTCATGCCGCGCTTTTTCATTTTCTTCATAATGACATCGGCGCAGTATCTTGCCTTCTCGTAGGCATCCGGCCATGCGAAGCTTAACATGGAGACCGTCTTCCATCCTTTGTGATAACCAACACAGAGCTTGATCGTGTCCGGACGCTCTTTTCCATGGATATGGTCGATGCGGACCCGGTTGTCCCCTGCCTGCGTGATCGTTGCCTTGCTGATATCGACATTGACATCCGGCGTCATATAGTTAGCCGGATCTAACACTTCGTACAGGAACTGTTCCTTGCAGCTCTGCTCGCAGATAATACCGCCGCAGTCCGGTGCTTTTGTGATCTCGAATGTATCCGGTGTCAGCTCGGCGATCGGGAAGCCGAGATCTTCCATCCGCGGAACGTTTCTCCAGTCATACATGTAGTTACCACCAGCGCCCTGACCGCCGCACTCTAATAAGTGTCCTGCCATAATACCTCTTGCAAGATTATCCCAGTCATTCTCTGCCCAACCGAACTCGTAAGCAAGTGGTGCAAGGAACAGGGCGCTGTCCGCTGCTCTTCCGGTGATAACAACATCCGCCCCGTTTCCGAGCGCTTCCTTGATGCCTTCATGCCCGATGTATGCGTTGCAGTTGTAGATTTTGTCCAAAATGTCATGGAAATCCCCATCGTAATCAAAGTTCGGGAAGGTCCATCCATCCTTTAACAGCTGCGGGATCTTATCCTTAATGGAATCACCAGTCACATAACCGATCTTATATCCCTTCATGTTCTGCCCGGTTGCCCAGTTTTTCACGGCGTTCACACAGCCCTCGATGTTCATGCCGCCGGCATTGGTTGTGATCTTGATGTTTTTCTCCCAGGCTTCTTTTCCGGCTTCTTTCAAAAGCCTTGTCACAAAGTCCGGTGCGTATCCTTTTGTCGGATCTTTTAACTGTTGCTTTGCCATGATCGACAAAGTCAGTTCGGCCAGGTAATCGCATCCGAGATACTGGATATCGGCTTTCCGTATCATGTGGATCGCGGCATCCGGGGAGTCGCCCCAGAAGCCCTGTCCGCCTCCTATTGCTATTTTTTTCATGTATGGTTCCCTCTTTTTTATGTATCATTTTGCCAGACAATTACGAAACTCCAATTTACGTTTTCTGGGAGTTCCGCAATTGTCTATATTTCATTTTGCTTCTCCACAACCGGCAAGATCACTTTGGACGGATAGTTCTTTCCAAAATATACCGTCTGCTGTGCCACTTTCGTCTCCGACTGCTCGGACCAGATGCCCGGATAGTTGCTATGTACACTGTACTGTGGAAAATCGGAAGAGGAAATGTCCAGACGAAGCCTTGATCCCTTCCGAAGCTTCCATGCTACATCCCACATTTCAATATTGATGTCCACAATCTCGCCCGGTGTGTAACTGCCACGGTGGTCTGCACCGTTCCGGTAGGCAAGGGTTGTGATACTGCCACGGATATTGACTGCCTCACCGTTTTCGAAGACTTCCATCAGTTTGGCACTGAATGCGGTGTCCTCTGCGTCTGAGCTTACGAAAAGATGTACCCGGATCTTACCCTCAATCTCCATCGCCTCTCTCAGCGGCTCCGATACATAACTCATCACATCATCCCTGCTGCCCGGCTCCGGCTGCAAGAGACTTCCAACATCCTCCTGTGTCTGGAACAGCGATTCCGCACCGTGGGATGTTACAGGGTGCTCCGGATCGTAGAGAAAGCTTTGAGCATCGTCCGACACCGCTTCATCCTTCGTTTGGTTTTCTTCCTCAAGTACACTTAACAGTACATTTTCATCTCTTTGCTCTACTGTATTTTGTCTTTCTGCGGCTTCCGTAAGTCTTCCCTCTTTCTGCAACAGCCAGCTCTGTTCCTTCACCTGCTGCACCGGGAAGGTATCCCATTTTTTCCACTCATCTGCACCGATTACATAGGTATAAGCTGCTTTCTCCGGCAGCTCGCCTTTCTTTAAGATTCTTGTAAACCAGTCAAGTGCCGTGTCAATACCGCTGTCCGCCAGATGTTCAAGCGGCTGCCCGGTTACTGCCGGCATAAAGCTGTGGTTCCACGGTCCGATCTGTAAAACGGAATGTACCTTAGCTTCCTCTGACAATCTCTCATAAGTGACAATCGCACTGCCAAGGTGATGATCGTACCAGCCTTCCCGGATGAATAACGGTATCTTCACTTTCGAAGGAATCTGTCCGAGCATTCCCCAGAAGCCTTCCTGCCAGTATGGATCTTCCCTGTCCGGATGTGTGATCCAGTCCCGGTACCAGTCTAACCGCACGCCCCAGAGCTTTTCATCCACTTCCACCTGCGGACGGTACGCACAGGATTCCTGATACGGAGCCTCCACTGCCGTTCCTGCATTTCCCATCGCCCAGGCTGTCAGGATATCCTGCCGGAATAGCCCGTCTTTATATGCAGAAGTATGTCTGTCACAGCCATACACACCGAGATACATCGTCTTCACCTTCGGCGGCACAGCATCTGCCATGCACCATCCGGTAAGTGCCAGATAGGAATCACCGAGATATCCAATGTTCCCGACATAGTCCTGGTGCTGCAAATACTCTAATGTATCCAATCCATCATTCCGTTCATTCACGTTCGGAACCCACTCCCCTTCGGAACCTCCGGTTCCCCTGCACCACTGGAAAATGAAAAGGAAGCCCCGCTTGCTGTATTCGATCGCCTGCTGCTCTAAGATGACTTCCATAAATGGATAGCAGCTTCTCATCAGGATCGTTGGATAGCTCTGTGCACCCTTTATATCCGGAAACTGGAAAACCGTTCTTAACTTCACTCCGTCACGCATCGGAAGCATGATCTCTTTCTTTTCTCCTGCTGCACAGATCTCTTTCTGCTTTTCTTTGCTGTACGCTTCTGCTACCATTTTTCTGGCTCCTTGCATCATTTCTTCCGTGCTCATCTGTGGCTGCTGTTCTGCCATTGCATCGTCCCCTTTCCTGTCCTGTCATCACTCACCATAATGTCAGAATATGAAAAGCTTACCCTTTATCTTCTCTGATAGAGTTTGCTCTTTCCTTTATCAAGTACAACGTTGTACCTTAATATTATATCTGTCCTCCCGGTTTGTCAATAGTACAACGTTGTAATTTTATTTTTTGTCACTTTTCCAGTTTTTATTTTCCAACAATCCCCTTGTACATCGTTGTAATTTCCTCTATACTGTATACAATATCTATTTTATCCGGGAGAATGATTTTATGGTTACACTCAAAGACATCGCACAGGAGACCGGTCTCTCTGCCAGCACTGTGTCGATTGTATTAAAAGGAAATGGAAATGCCCGCAAGATCTCACAGAACACGCAGGAAAAGGTCTTAAGCACGGCAAAACGGCTTGGCTACAAGCCAAATATCCAGGCACGCATCCTGCGCGGCGGTGTCCCGACCCGCTACACCATCACACTGTTCTGGGCTTCCGACATCCGTATCCATATGCTGTCGCGCTTCTTAAACGGTCTGCAAAACGCCCTTATAACAAACCACTATCCGTGTGACCTGCAGATCAAGCCTTACGACAATCATCATCTGTGCGATGTACTAAATCAGGAAACCATGCTCTCCTGCAACGGCATGATTATCTGTAATCCATCAGAGCAGGATATGGCATTTTTGGAGCAACTTGACTCCCTTGTGCCAGTTGTCCTCTATAACCGTTATTCCGAAAAGTATTTTACGGTCAATATGGACGATAAGACGATTGGAAGACTTCCGGCAGAGGTATTCATAAGGCACGGGAAAAAACGTCCCGCCATCTTAAAAGCTCCTGCTACTTTCCACGGCATGGAGATTCGTACGAATGTTTTTGAATCCCTGACACAGGATTCACGGATGGAGCCGCCGGTCTCGGTTCTTGTGAACGACAGCATGGAGGGCGGGTACGAAGGTGCCATGCGCCTTAGCTCCATGAATCCGTTGCCGGACTGCCTGCTCTGCACCTCCGATAATATCGCGCTCGGTGCCTTAAAAGCATTTCATCAGAAGGGCATACGGATACCGGAAGATATTGAACTGATCAGTGTCGGCAACGGAAGCCCGGAACAGCAGGCATACGCGATCCCGTCCCTGTCGGTTGTGAATCTGCCGATGGAGGATATGGCTGCCGCCTGTCTGAACTCTGTCTACGAGAAAATCACGAATTCGGATTCTGCTCCCGGAGCGATTGAGTTTCCGATTCACTATATAGCAAGAGAAAGCTGCCCGGAATAGTTCCTGGCAGCTTTCTCCTATCCTTTTTATAATCCACTCAGATCAATCTCATAAATCAACTTCTCCGGCTCTTTCTCCTGCCTGAAAAACAGTATCATATACCACGGAAGATATAAAATTCCATCTTCTTCCTCAATATTTGCTTTGGAAAAGACAATACTCTCCGCAAACGTCCACTGTTCCACCGCCCTTGCATGATCCATTGCAAGATGTTTTTTATAATCATTTCCGGATTTTATCTCCACTAATTCTGTGTGAAGCCCTTTTTGCAGGACAAAATCCAGTTCTCCTATTTTCTTGGAATCATAATAATGCAGCTCAAACCCATTTGATTTCAGATTCTGTGCAAATGCGTTCTCCAGAATACTGTCCATATTGATATCCACGTTTCCCATCAACAGGTCAAACTGGATATTTTCCATACAGGCTGCACAAAGCAGCCCTACATCATTCATATAGAGCTTAAACAGATTTCTTTTCTCATTGAGCTGTAATGGCACCTGTGGTTCCGTCACATTATAACAGGGCAGAGCGACCCCGGCATCTGACAGCCAGTTAAAGCTCTCTTCATAGCGGACATGCCTCGCATTGGCCTCCACACTGTTTAATTTGAATCTGCGGCTTTTCTCATTCAGCTGTGCCGGGATACTGTCAAAAATCGCTTTGATCTTCGCCTTATCCCCCTCCGATGCATATTTTGCAATGTCAAGCCGGTACAGATCCAGAATACTTCTCTGGTTTGTCACCACTTTTGCGATATCATGCGTATCTATATAAATCTGCACGGTCTCCGGCATGCCTCCCACTACAAGATAGCTGTAGAAAAGCCTGCATAACGTCTCATGTACCGTTTCCGTTACTTTCTCTTTTTTCTCATAACATGTTTTCAGATACTGTAACGTCTTATCCTGCACTCCGTTTGCCCACAGATATTCTTCAAAATCCAGGGGATACATCGGGATAATCTGTTCAAACCCAACCGGATAAGATCTCACATCCTTATACCGCACCCCAAGCAGCGATCCCGATTCTATATAGTCAAATCTGCCATCCTCCACAAGAAATTTGATCGCAGAGCGGACAGCCGGACACTCCTGTACCTCATCAAACAAAATCAGCGTCTTTCCTGGTTCCAACGGTGTCTGAAGATATGCTGTCAGGTTCGTAATGATGGTCTCCGCTGTCAGTTTTCCTTTAAAAATATCCGCTGCATTCCCATCTGTCACAAAATTTATCTCTGCAAAATATTCATATTCCTTTTTCCCAAATTCCCGGATCAGCGTTGTCTTTCCAATCTGCCTTGCACCTATGATACACAAAGCTTTTCCATCTGTATTCTGCTTCCATTTCAGCAGTTCCTGATAGACTTTCCTTTTCAGCATGTCTTTCCCTCCAAACACCCGGATTTCCTGCGTTTTCTTTTATATTAACATTTTTCCAAAGTATTTCAAGGTTATTCGTTACGTTTTTCTGTACATTTTTCCGTTATTTTTTCTATGCTTTTGTTACGTTTTTCTGCACTTTTTTTCTAATTCCGTATCCGCTTTCTGTCATATGCCAGAACCGTCAGTCCAAGAAACAGCGGAATCTTCACCAACGCCAGCACAAGCATGACATCCGTATTCCAGAAAGACGCACTGCCAATATGCAGGAAATCAAAATCCGTCATTCCGTATAAGAGCGAATTGCTCAGTCCGATTCCGGCTCCCGGAAGCAGCGCCTGGATCCAGTCCCCGAGCTGTCCCGGAACTGCCATATATACGATGACCGGGAGCAATACGAAAATGAGGGAAAGGGCGAGAGCTGACACATTATTTTTCGCAACAGCAGACAGCAAAAGCGTAAAGCTGACCGTTGACAGAAAGAGCAGGAATCCGCCCAGCATATTCGCCCATTGCAGCTGCCCGATATTATACGGAAGCAGCGACGTCGCAGAGAAGAGAATCTGCATGGAAGTCTTCGTCCCCTCCCATCCAAAAAGACTGTTTGTCACGACAATCCAGGTGATGCCGCACAACAAGTATAGAATTCCAGTAATCAATCCCGCTGAAACGATTTTCACAATTGCAATTTTCATTCTTCCATTCTTCGTACAGCGGATGATATCGTCCGCCCCGGTCTGGTATTCTGTCGAGAAAACCGGTGCCACGATCACAGCACACAAAATCGTAATCAGGAAAATAAAGATGGTCTGATAATCCATGGAATCGCTGGATGCCCCGTAATAATAAGTATAGGGTGTCTGTACTTTGGAAAATTTATTCAGTGCAACCGTTTTTGCAGATGGATAATCCCCCTGTTCCATATCCATAATGGAAGATAACCGGTCATTTAGCATCAGATAGAAATTTCCGACCTCATCCACTGATATCTCCCCGACCGCAGGTGGCATTCCGTTCTTTCTGTTGGAAAAGTCCTCTTTGATGCCCCGGATAAACGGGCTGTACGGACGCAGCCTCTCATAATAAACTTCTGCCGGTACATCCTCCCCGTAGGTAGAATTATATTCTGCATAGACTTCCTGATACCGGCCAATCGCCTCCTGCAAGATCTCCGGTGTCACCTCTCCCTGCACCACACTGTTCTCCCGGTAATAGCGGACTGCGTCCAGACCTTTCAGCTCTGTGGTCACTGTTATTCCATTTCCGTTGACAACCCTGCCACCATTAAAGGTGACCGGTATATAGGCCATCAATACGGACAGGACAACCGCCGCACACATTAGAATCCATGTCATTTTTGTCCACAAAACTCTTTTTATTTCAAGTCCTAATAATCTCATGCGTGTCTCTCTCCTTCCTGCGGGAACAGCCACAGATACAGATCCTCTAATCTTGGCACTGCCGGTACGGAATCCAGTGTCTCAGCTTGATCTGCCAGATAGCGGATGGATGTGCTCCCATCTGTCTCATTCCTTAAGCTGATAATTTTTAACTGCCTCTCCCACTTTACCAGCTCCACGGATGGAATCTGGCATTCCCATATTTTCCCATCCACCAGGTGAACGAGGTTCTCCGTCGTGTCATTCTCGATAATGCTTCCATCCTTCATGATCGCGTTCTGGTTTGCAATATACTCCACATCCGACACGATGTGTGTGGAGATGACAACGATCCGGTCTCTGGCAAACTCCGAGAGCAGGTTCCGGAAACGCACACGCTCCCCCGGATCCAAGCCACTCGTCGGCTCATCTAAAATCAGCACCTCCGGATCGTTGAGCAGTGCCTGCGCGATCCCCACGCGGCGCTTCATTCCGCCGGAGAGCTTTACGATTTTCTTTTTCCGCACATCGGCAAGGCTGACCTGCTCCAGCAGGGCATCAATTTTCTTTTTTCCTTCCCGTTTTGGCATACCTTTCAGTGCCGCCATATATTCCAGATAATCCTGCACGGTAAATTCCGGATAAAAGCCAAATTCCTGCGGCAGATATCCGAAGATTCTCCGGTACTCCCCTTTTAGTGTGTCAATCGGAATTCCGTCATAAAGGATTTTTCCCTCCGATGGCTGCATAATTCCCGCGACCATGCGCATCAGTGTCGTCTTCCCGGCACCGTTCGCCCCGAGCAGTCCCCATACACCCGGTGCGAAGGTGATGGAGACATCATTCACCGCTGTTTTGTCTTTGTATTGTTTTGTAATGTGATCCACTTCTAATTGCATTCTGTTAATCATACCTTTCTTGTTTTATGTAAACCAATTGTATGAGTATCCATCCCAAAGATGCATGCTCCACTAATCTTCCATAGACGAGTGCTGGCTCCCCTATCAAATATTGTTATAACGCTAAAAACTATACTTGCTTATTGAGGTAGCTCACGTTTCTGCCGTCCTTAAGAGCCCCGCTCCCTCAAAGATGCCGTAGCCTCCAAGCAACACTGCCACTCCCACAGCCAATGCAGTCGGAAAATGTCCCGTCTTCACAATGCCAGCCTGCTCCGACAGAAGGATCAGACTCACCGCAGCCAACAGGATTCCGCCAAAGGCCAGCATATCCCGGCATATTTTTTCCAGCTTCGCCCGCTTCAACAGTGCCAGCACACCGTCATTGGCAAAGAGCACCGGAATCAGTACGCAGACCGCTATCTCGGTCCACGAGAAATTTCCTTTCCATCTTAAAAAGCCCGTCAGCGCCGCCGTCATTCCGACCTCTCCTCCAAAGAAAACAAGAAATTTGGAAAAAAATACAGTTCTGATGGAAAATACCGACGCGCACTCTACTTCAAACATCTGATACCGGATGGATCGATACAGAAACGGCAGCATTAGCAGTGGCACCGACACTACAAGGCCGGTCAGTAAAAACAGCTGCTTTCTAAATGTCATAAAATACGGATTCCGAAACGTCTCCTGTATGCAGATGCAGATTGCTGCTATGAGCATTTCAAATAACCACATTTTAAGCCCTGAGATTTTTGCCTGGGCAAGCAGAAGATCACGGAAATGATTCCTTCTCCGGTATGTCTGGATAAACTCTGCCTTTGCAAGTTTCAATAGCTCTTCCGACACCTGATTATCTGTCAGACACTCCGGCTTTGCTGCTACATTCCGGTTCACTTCTTCCTCTTTTTTTCCTGCATCTGGCAGTCCACTTTCCCGGCAACTGTCTCTTTTATCCGCCACAAACGCATGTCTGACCTTATCTGTTATTTCTCTGCTCATCTGTCAGCTCCTCCTTCCGTTTTCTTTTCCTCTTTTTTCAGTTCTCTCTCAACTTCCTTCAGACCAGTCTTTAACTTCGACTGAACCGTCCGCATCGGTAGCCCGACAATCTCTGCAATCTCCCGGAGCTTTAAGTTCTGCCCAAACCGTAAGATCAGAATCTCCTGCTGCTTCGGTTCTAATTTTCTGACAAGGCTTCGGATCATCATATCCTCCTCTACCCTCGCATATTCCGTCTCTGTATACACAGGTTCCTCCGGCAGCATGTCAAGAGCTGCATGCTTGTTCCATTTATTCTTTTTCATATCTGTGCAGGTGTTTGCTGCTATCTTATACAGGAATGCCCTGAATTTTCCGGAAAATCCACAGCTTCCTATATACTTCACTGCCTTCAGAAATGTCTCCTGCGCCGCATCCTCCGCCATCGCAGAATCCGGCGCATGCCAGATGCAGTAGCGCAGGATTTCCGGATAATACATACCGATCAGCTCATCTAAGACGGACACATCTCCATTCTGCAGTCTTTTCATCAATATCTCTTCGCGCATTTTAGATTTTTTCTCCTTTGAGGACGTCCTCTGATTATTATAACGATTGAGACACCAAAAAAGGATGAAAAAACAGAGCAGAATTTTTTGTTTCTGCTCTGTTCTGTATCATTCTATATCAAATTTATTCCTGCAAGATTCCGGCTGCCGCTATTATATCCACGGCTTCCACTTTTTGCCGGATAGAATTCTGTTTTCTGCCCGGTAACCAGAAGACAGCCCTTTCCCCCACGGGATACGATCACATTCTTCACACCTGCAGCGATCAGACATTCCGCTGCTGAAATGATTTCCTCCTCTGTCACCTGCCCGTTCGCACCGGCGATAATAAAGAGCAGCTAATCGCACAAGTAGAAGCTGTTTTGAATGAATGGCACAGACCAGAAAAAAACTAGTATCATGCGCTGTTCCGGGAAAAAGAAGGCTTAACGCCTCTGCAATACCGGAAAAGACACCGGCTATAGGCAGTGCTTACATGCAACCCAGTGTCCATCCGACACTTCCCGGTACTCCGGCACATCCCTCTTACACTCCTCCGTTGCATACGGACATCTGGTGTGGAAGACGCAGCCGGACGGCGGATCCATCGGGGATGGGATCTCACCTTCGAGTGCTGCATGCTTTTTTCGCTCCCTCGGGTTCATGTTTGGAACCGAGGCGAGCAGGCTCTGTGTGTAAGGATGCTTCGGGTTGCGGATCAGCTCATCTGTCGGGGCTTCCTCCACGATGTGTCCCAAATACATGACAACCACCCGGTCAGAAATATAGCGCACGACGTTGATGTCGTGGGAGATGAAGACACTCGCTAACTTCCGCTCTTTCTGTACGCGCTTCAACAGGTTCACGATCTGCGCCTGTACAGAAACATCCAGCGCGGAGACCGGCTCATCACACACGAGGAATACCGGATTTAAGAT
>CAKRFH010000025.1:0-28108 GCA_934320555.1 uncultured Roseburia sp. | reverse complement strand
TTTGGTTCTTTATGAGGAAGATCAGAAACGTTCTTATTATATGTATAAGTAAGCAGATCTCCAAGTCCGGTTTTTAAATTATGTGTGTGGATCCATGAACCGGCAGGAATCTCTGCGGTTGCATGTCCGATCGGATTACCATATTTGATGATGGAATCGCCCGGTTTTAAATTATTTAATGAAAACTTGTGACCCTGCATGATGTCTTCAGTCAGAGTAAGTGTTGTGTCATCAAGTTTGATCACAGTGCCTTTTGATAATGGTACAAGTGCAACTGCTACATTATCTGATGGATTGATTTTGATAAAAGATTTCAATGAATCAACAAACCTCCTTTACATGAATTGTATATGTAAGAGCTTACACATAAATTACATCGTGTGCCGGAAAACGTCAATAGAAAAATGAATAAAACTAAAAAATAGTGAAAATGCATAAAATGCAACTTGAAAATTTGTGAATAAAGCAAATGAGATACAGCTTGAAATTACAAAATGATTAACTTATACTGGAAAAGAAGTGTAAGGGCTTACACAAAACAGCTTGGCAAGCTGAAAGGAGAATTAGAAAAATGAAAAAATGGAGACAGATTGTCAGTACGGCGCTTTGCGTAAGTATGATAGGACTACTGGTAACAGGATGTGGAAATGGAGATAACTCAATTTCGAAGAAAAGAATTGTTCGAGTAGCACTTTCACAATCGGAAGAACATCCGGAATACAAAGGGCTTGTGAAATTTAAAGAGTATGTAGAATCTGAATTGGGTGACAAATATGAAGTACAGATATTTCCGAATGAACTTCTTGGTGGTCAGACAAAAGCGATTGAATTGACACAGACAGGAGCGATTGACTTTACAGTAGCAGGTACACCGAATCTGGAAATTTTTGCCGATGTATATGAAGTTTTTAGTATGCCGTATCTTTTTACATCCGAAGAAGCATATTTTGCAGCAATGAATGATACGGATTATATGAAACAAATTTACGCATCCACAGAAGAGACAGGACTCCAGGTTGTAACATGGTACAATGTAGGAACCCGAAACTTTTATGCAAAGAAACAGATCAATACACCGGATGATTTAAAAGGAATGAAAATTCGTGTACAGCAGAGTCCTGCAAGCATCAAAATGGCGAAAGCCTTTGGAGCTGCGGCATCCCCAATGAGCTTTGGAGAAGTATATACAGCAATTCAGCAGGGAGTTATTGATGGAGCAGAGAATAATGAACTTGCACTTACAGACAATAAGCATGGTGAGGTAGCGAAATACTTCACTTATTCTAAGCATCAGATGATACCTGACGTATTGATCGCAAACTACAAATTCTTAAACAGCTTAAGTGAAGAAGAAAGAGAAGTATTCGAAAAAGCGGCTCAGATATCTACAGACACAGAGCTTTCAGAGTGGGAAAACGATGTGAAAGAAGCAAAGAAAACTGCCGAAGAAGATATGGGGGTTACATTTATTGAACCTGATCTGGCTGCTTTCAAAGATAAAGTGAAAAATGTACAGGAAGAGATGTTGGAGGACAATCCAAATATTCGAGATCTGTATGAGCATATACAGAAATATAATGAAGAATATACGGGGGAGAAAGAATAATGGAAACATTGCATAAAATCAGAAATGGTATGGACAAAATTGTTTCAACAATTTGTATCGTCCTGTTTGCTGCTATGGTCGTTGTCGGAACCTACCAGATTATAACAAGATTTATTTTTAATAATCCAAGTACGATATCAGAGGAACTTCTGACCTATACATTTGCATGGATGGCTATGTTTGCAAGTGCGTATGTATTCGGAAAACGTGATCACATGAGAATGACGTTTGTTGTGGACAAGATGTCAAAGGAAGCAAGAAGAGTGCTTGAAATTGTAATTGAGCTTTTAGTCATAGCATTTGCAGTGATTGTTTTGGTTTATGGTGGATTTACAATTATGGGGCTTACAATGACGCAGAAAACAGCATCTCTTGGAGTTATGATGGGAGTAATTTACTCAGTTGTCCCGATTTGCGGAATTTTAATTTCGATTTATGGAATATTGAATTTAATAGATTTGTTCCATGGATATGAAAGCATTGAAAATAAGGAGGAAGAGTAAATGAACATAGCATTAGTTTCCGGATTAATTATTTTAGTCCTTTTAATTGTGATGTTGATTGCGGGGGTACCAATCGCAGTTGCACTTGGAGTGTCTTCTGTATGTGCAATCCTGCCAATTATGAATCTTGATGTTGCGGTACTTACCGGCTGCCAGAGAATTTTTTCAGGTATCTCTGTATTTAGCTTATTGGCAATTCCGTTTTTTATACTGGCTGGAAATATCATGAATAAAGGTGGAATTGCTGTAAGACTTATTAATCTTGCTAAACTGATCACCGGACGGGCACCGGGAGCACTTGCCCAGACTAATATTCTTGCAAACATGTTATTTGGTTCTATATCAGGATCCGGCACAGCAGCCGCATCTGCAATGGGATCAATTATTGGACCAATTGAGAAAGAGGAAGGATATGATCCAAACTTTTCAGCAGCAGTTAATATAGCAACAGCACCAACCGGACTTCTGATTCCGCCAAGTAATGTTATGATTACTTATTCACTGGTAAGTGGCGGAACTTCTGTAGCCGCACTTTTTATGGCTGGATACATTCCGGGAGCCTTATGGGGACTTGCCTGCATGCTTGTTGTTTATGTTATCGCAAAGAAAAAAGGCTACCGTGCAAAAACAGTATTTACAGCAAAAGAAGCTGGAAAAATTATACTTCAGGCATTGCCATGTCTGCTTCTTATTGTGATCGTAATCGGAGGAATTATTTTTGGTGTATTTACAGCAACAGAAGGATCCGTAGTTGCGGTTGTATACAGTTTATGTTTATCACTCTTTGTATATCGTTCTATTACGATCAAAGAGATCCCAACAATTTTAAAAGAAAGTGCTGAGATGACAGGAATTATTATTTTCCTGATCGGAGTATCCAGCATTATGTCATGGGTAATGGCATTTACCAATATCCCAACACTTGTGTCCAGTGCACTTTTATCTGTAAGCAGTAACAAAATAGTAATTTTACTTCTGATTAATGTTATTTTACTGATTGTAGGAACATTTATGGATATGACGCCTGCCTGCCTGATTTTTACACCAATTTTCCTTCCGGTGTGTACAGCGCTCGGTATGAATACAATTCACTTTGGTATTATGATGATTTTCAATCTGTGTATTGGAACCATTACACCACCGGTTGGTACAACACTTTTTGTTGGTGTTAAAGTTGGAAAAGTTAAGATTGAAACTGTATTTAAACAACTTCTTGTATATTTTGCAGCAATTTTTGTTGTGCTCATGTTTGTTACATACATTCCATCCCTCAGCCTGTGGCTGCCAAGAATGATGGGATATATCAAATAAGTAGAAAGAGGGAATTAGAGCAATGAAACAATTTATGGACAAAGATTTTTTACTTTCAACAGAAACTTCAAAGAAATTATTCCACGAATATTCGGAAAATATGCCGATTATAGACTATCACTGCCATATTAATCCACAGGAAATTGCAGAAGACCGCAAATTTGATAATATTACCCAGGTATGGCTTGGTGGAGACCATTATAAATGGCGTCAGATGAGATCTAACGGAGTGGATGAATATTATATTACAGGTGGAGCCAGTGACCGTGAAAAATTTCAGAAATGGGCAGAGACTCTGGGAAAAGCAATCGGAAATCCACTTTATCACTGGAGCCATCTGGAATTACAGCGTTATTTTGGATATACCGGTTATCTGAATGGTGACACCGCAGAAGAAGTATGGAATCTGTGCAACAAAAAACTTCAGGAAGACGGGATGTCAGTCAGAAATATCATCCGTAAATCGAATGTAAAATTAATTTGCACGACAGATGATCCGGTAGATGATTTAAAATGGCATAAAGTACTTGCAGAAGATGACAGCTTTGAGGTGAAGGTACTTCCGGCATGGCGCCCGGATAAGGCTATGAATCTTGAAAAACCGGAATATCCGGAATATGTGAAAAAACTTTCCGGAGTCAGTGGAATCAATATTACAGGATTTGCAGAATTAAAAGAAGCACTTCGTAAGAGAATGGAATATTTTGCCAAAATGGGATGTAAGGTATCCGATCATGCATTAGAATACATTATGTACGCACCGGCATCAGAAGAAAAAGCAGATGAAATTTTTAAGAAGAGTTTAAATGGTGAGCAAATTTCAAAAGACGAGGAGAACATTTTTAAAACAGCATTTATGCAGTTTGTGGGAAAGACATACCATGAAATGAACTGGACCATGCAGATCCATTATGGATGCAAGAGGGATAATAATGCGTTAATGTATAAACAGTTAGGACCGGATACCGGATATGACTGTATCAATAATTATGCACCAAGCGCACAGATGGCTGACTTTTTGAATTCCCTTATCACAACCGATGAGCTTCCAAAGACAATTCTGTACTCACTGAATCCGAATGATAATGAAGCGATCGGAACAATTCTTGGATGCTTCCAGGGACAGGAAGCGGCAGGAAAGATTCAGCAGGGAAGTGCATGGTGGTTCAATGATCATAAAACAGGAATGACCGCACAGATGACTTCTCTTGCAAATCTTGGATTACTCGCAAATTTTGTCGGCATGCTTACCGACTCCAGGAGTTTTCTGTCTTATACAAGACATGAATATTTCAGGAGAATCATGTGTGATTTGATCGGCGGATGGGTTGAAAACGGTGAATATCCGGCAGATTACAAAACATTAAAAGAAATTGTGTGCGGAATTTCATACAATAACGCTGTCAGCTATTTTGGATTTGACCTGTAAAAATATAGATGTTAGAATAGACATGAAACTAAGAAAAGCATATCAGACCAGACGGACTGATATGCTTTTCAAATTAAAATATACAGATTTGAATCATTTTATGACATGCGAAGAAATGGACGGAGAAATAAGTGAACATATACGATATAGCAAAGTTGGCGAACGTATCAATTGCGACTGTATCCAGAGTGGTAAATAATAGCCCGAAGGTAAGCGAGAAGACAAAAGAAAAGGTTCTTGCCGTTATGAATGAGAATGAATATACTCCGAATGCATTTGCAAGGGGACTGGGACTTGGATCGATGAAGACCATAGGAATCCTTTGTCCGGATATTGCAGACATTTATATGGCAAAAGCAATCTCATATCTGGAGAGAGATCTGCACGATTATGGATATGATTGTATTCTTGGATGCAGTGGATTTAAACAGCAGGAAAAAGAAAGTCATGTAAAGCTTCTTTTGTCAAAGAAGATAGATACACTTGTGCTGATCGGTTCAACCTATGCCGGAAGCGGCAGGGATGATTCTGAGACAGATTATATCAGAGAGGCAGCAGGGCAGACCCCGGTCTTTATGATCAACGCGAAAGTCAACGGAGATAATATTTACTGTACCTATGCAGATGATTTTCAGGCTACTTATGAAGTCACAAAAGCCTTTTTGCGAAGAGGAAAAGAGAAAATCCTCTTTATGTATGATTCCGAATCCTTCAGTGCAAGGCAAAAATTAGCAGGATATGAGGCTGCATTGCAGGATGCAGGTTATCCGATCCGTGGAGATTTGAAATTTAAAACAAAAAATGATATTGAATATACAAAAAATATGCTGCTGGAATACAATAAGACATTGGATTTTGACAGTGTGCTTGCTGTAGAAGACGGAATTGCAATCGGGGCCATAAAGTACGCGAAGATAAAGGCATTATCTATCCCGGAGGATATGGCAATTACAGGTTATAATAATTCAATTCTCGCACTTAGCAGTGAACCGGAACTTACTTCCGTGGACAGTAAGCTCGAAATTATGTGCAAAAAAACAGTTGAGAGAATGATCAGTCTTTTGGAAAATGATATGCAGATTGAAAAAAATATCTGTGTTCCGTGCGAAATTATACGCAGATGTACAACGGATTTTTAAAATATAAAATATAGGAAAAATTTCACGCCATCCTTAGAAAAATTCTTCTTCGCCTGGCCTGTTAAATTAGTGCCGGTCTCTGTGCAATGATCTCAATTACCAAAAGTGCAAGCAGAAATGCGGCTACCCCAATGACAGTGATAACTGTCTTGCTGGGATTTTTCCGTATCCCTTTACATAGTAACAGGGTACAGGTTATAGAAATAACGGCAGCTGACAAAGCTATACCTAACGTCTTCCATAACCATGAAAGCTCATAGATCCACATCATGAATTTTCACCATCCTTATCTGCAATTTACAACGACCTTTTTGAGTTCTTCCAAATCTTCCCTGCTTGGATGGGATAGAGCCCTGTCGAAGTTTGCAATCAAGTTGTCAAGATTTGCCGGATGATCAGGGAGATCCTTCATCTTTAAGTATCGGGCTTTTACCGATTCCGGCATTTTTCCCTGGCACATATATTCTCCGACAACGATATTACTTGTGTCAAGAGATTGTCTGATGCGGGTGAGAATCGTTTTGAAATAGGATTCGCTGCCGCCAAAGCCCGCTGTTCCAAACAAGAACACCTTTTGGTTTCTGAGTTTTTGTAAGAATTCCAGGGTTGCGCTATCCGCATTTCCTTTATCCGTCCAAAAGCCAATGTAGAGCATGGGAGAATGAATCGTCTCTGTATCGCTTACACCAAAATAATCACAGTTTTCTTTGGGCAATACTTCGTAAATTGCATCTGCGAGCAGTTTTGTATTGCCTGTTAAACTATTAAAAATAATAGAGTATCTTTCTTTATCCATCCTGTTAGTCCTTTCCGCTAAGCTTCATCAAACTGTTTACGTATCTTATGCAACGAAGAATCCTCAGTTAATGTAGGGTTTTTCTGTCGTTTCTAACATATTTTAGTTGGTTTACTTTGATATTTCTTCCGCTGTAAAGTTCTGCCCAAGCAGTGTCTGTACAGCTTCTATCTTCTGAGCGCTCATAAAGGAAGACAACAATATTGCAATATTATAACATATACGAATCTTTCCTTCAATCATTGAAATAAAACCGTTTCGAAAAATGAAGTAGAAAAAATAACAAATACTGCATAGTAAATCCCACGGGTTTATGCTAAAATAACTTATAATATATAGCGAATATACAGAGTTTTAGACTGACAAATCATCTTATAGGCACAGTGAAAATCAACAGGAAAGAAAAATTCTGTCAAGAGTATAAAAATGCACTGGAGGGATGAAAGGTGAAGCTGCGATATCGGATAACTGCATTGGTAATTGCTATGGCGGTAGTTCTTTTGTACGGAATCGAGTTTTATGCGCATAGTGTCAACCAGATGATCTACAGAGAAAATGCCTCTCATCTGCAGGAAAGCTACGTACAGATATCGAAGACATTGACACTCTTTATCCAACGCAACTGGAATGTGCTGTCGGAATGGAGCAGAGAGGTGGCCACTGTTGAGACGGAGCAGGAAATGGACACAGTGTGGCAAAACCTGACAGACGGGAAAAAGGATTGGCTGTATAGTGATTTCTACATATTTAATAAAGAAAATCAGTTTCTCACTGCTGCGGGCAGAAGCGGAACAGCAGACAGTATTACAGGGATCTTTGAGAAAATGTTTCAGGAAAATCGGTCTGTGATAGCTTCTTATACAGCATCTTCCGGTGTTAAGAAGATTGTGTTTGCTGTACCTCTCCCAGATGCTGTTACACTCAATGGGGTAAGCTATACCGGACTTGCAGTCAGCTATGATGCTTCTGTTGCGGAGAATTTGATGGCAAGCAATCTTTATGATGGTCAAAGTGACTGCTATGTGGTGAGTTCGACCGGCGAAATCCTGCTCTCTATGACACCAAAAACAGAGCTGCCAGAAGACGTAAACAATTTGATCGATTTTAGTGCAGATGAGGATGTCGTCTGGAAAGTTGAAGATCTGAAGTACATACAGGAATGTATCAAACAGCAGCGCGAAGGCAATGCCATGTATACTTATAATGGTAAGACATATTATACGGTTTCAGAGCCTGCCGGCATCGAAGATTGGACACTTATTGGAATTGTATGTTCCGATGCGGTAGACTCTGGCATACGGAACACGCAGAAACTTACTGTGAGAATTTTGGGAGCTACGGCAGTGTTTATCATACTTCTCGTGATGATTGTCCTTGTGTCAGAGAACCGTATAAAACTGCGGCAAGAAGAAAAAGAGCGGCTTGGCTTGAAAGAGGAGAAAGAGCAGGCCATGCGATTCGTAGACAGTCTTGCCAGGCTTGTTGACCGTTACGCTATTGTTGACCTGGAGAAAAACCGGTATGAGTATCATGAGCTGGTCTCGGACACACTGCTTTATCCAGAGACAGGTGTATATCAGGATCTTGTTGACCGCTTTTCCAAAAGATATGTTGTGCTGACCAATACAGAAAACGCAAAGGTGGGCCGGCTCATCTCACCGGATTATCTGAGGAAGGTGCTCCGCAAAGAATCTGATATCTTAAAGTTTGAGTATTGCATTCGAAACGAAAACATTTACTCGCTTATGAATGTTATTCCGGTTGAGTGGATGAGAAATGGCAAACTGGCCAAAGTCATGCTGACATCTATGGATATCGGGGAAAAAGTTGAGTTAAAGAATATGGCAAATACAGATGGATTGACCGGACTGTTCAATGAACGGTATTTCAGTAATATCTTGCAAATTAAGGAAGAAAAGAAATTGCCATTCATTCTCTTCTATATTGATTTGGATAAGTTCAAGCCCATCAATGACACCTATGGACATAATACAGGAGATCTGGTGCTTCAGGAGACCGCGAGACGTCTGCAGGGCTGTATTCGCAGCAATGATTATGCGTTCCGCATTGGCGGGGATGAGTTTGCCCTTCTTATCTGCTCCGGTTATGATGAAGAGTTTTGCAGCCAGATGGCAGAACGCCTTCAAATTACATTGACACAGCCCATAGAACTGGATGGAAAGATTCTTCAGGTTGGGGTCAGCTGTGGATGTGCTGCATTCCCGGAAGACAGCGGTGAAGCGAAAGGTGTCCGTATCATTGCCGATCAGCGAATGTATGAGGAAAAGGAACGGCATCATAGAGCGGATCCAACGCATTCCGGCAGATAACTTTATGGGCAGGGACAAAAGAAATGTGAGGAGAAAGATATGAAGAAGTCCGTTTTGCACAGGATAACAGAATTATTGGCAGTCATTCTGCTCGTTGTGTTGTCTTTGTGTCTGGCAGAGAGCTTTTGTGAGAGCAATTTCCAGGAAAATGTATCCACATTGGGAAATGGCTGGTATCAGATTCATAACGGTGAGCGGGAAGAAATCACCCTGCCGTTTACAGCAAATTGTGCAAATGGGGAAAAAATTACCCTATATAATAACGCACTTACATCAGCAGATGCCGGACTGGTACTTTCAGCTGACGGTGTAGACTATGGGTTGGAGATCTGGACAGGCGATCAACTGCTCTACCATTACGAGGAGAGTTCGTTCCCCAAAAACGAGCAGATGAAGGGAAAGTTAAGGGCTGATATGCAGCTCCCAGATACCGTTGGTCAGGAACCTCTTCGCGTTGAGTTTACTGGCGTGACAGGGAAAATCCGGTTTTCGGCTCCATTGATTGGCTCAAATCAGGGCATTGTGAGACAGCATTTGGCAGATTCTGCATTTTCTTTGGTAATGATTCTGCTAATGATGGGGCTTGGAATGATGGCTTTGGTGATCTTCCTTTATATGCACCATCACAAAATCCTGGAATGGCGGTTTCTGGATACTGCAGCTTTTTTGCTTCTCTGTGGACTATGGTGCCTGACGGATTCGGGAATTTTCCAGATGTATGCACAGTACACGGCACTATGGTGTCTGATTTCTTTTTATGCATTTATGCTGATGGCAATCCCAATGGTTCATTTCGTCAAGAACACAGTTAGAGAAGAAGCGCGCTGGCTTCCTGATCTGTTCTGTATATTATTTTATGTCAATGCCGGACTACAAGGTACGATCCATCTGCTGTGGGGCATTCCGTTTGTTTGGATGCTGGCGGTAACCCACGTTCTCTTAGCTGCGGGGGTGGTGGCCATGACAATTCTGTTGTATCACGAATATGTCAGAAAGAGCATTGACAAAGCAAGCCTGTACTTGACTGCTTTTAGTATATTGGGCTTTAGTGGAGTTTTAGCGCTGTTGTTTTACTGGTTGTTTGAAATTCACTGGTATGATGCAATTTTTCAGTTCGGAATCCTGCTATTTATCGGAATTCTGTTCTGGAACCTGATTCGCCAGGTCTCAGACGATATACGTTTCCGCACAGAACAGAAGATTTCTGAGCAGATAGCAAGAGAAGACCGCATGACCGGTTTTAAGAATCGGCTTGCATTTCAGGAATATCTGGAACGAATTCAGAATCAGGCTGAAAGTTACCAGAATGTTGCTTTGACGTATATTCTGTTGGAGAATCTGAATGAGCTGAATAATGTCTATGGAACCCACGTTGGTGATGAAGCAGTCATCGGTGCGGCCAGATGTATAGAAAGGGTTTGTACTGCAACTGCAGGAGACTGCATGGAACAATTCAGAATCAGTGGAAATGAATATGCCATTTTATATCCAAATCCTGCAGAGAAATATATAGAGCTGGATCCCTATATACAAGCCGAAGCTGACCGATACAATCGTATTTGTACCAGTCAAAGACGCATTCGTCTGGTCTGCGGCTATGACTGTCTGCGGAGAAAGGATGGCACCATCCAAAACATCAGTGGTTGGAAAGCCGGTGCGGATGCCAAATTGCAGGAAAACCGCAAAAGGGCTGGGGGTGAAATGAAATGATAGTTTATAATATGAATTTTCTGATTGCAGCGCTGGTGATCCTCGTCATCGTTCTTTGGCAGATATTTAATCAACGCAGGATGGAAGATGCGAACAATCGTGTTTTCCGTTTGATTGTTTTTCTGGGATTTGGGGATATTATCACTGAAATAATCAGCAGTATCCTGATTATGCATGGAACATCCACCTACGGCGGAGCAGCTTTTGCAACAACGATCTTTTATCTGTTTCAGGCGGCACTCCCACTGGCATTGGTCTATTATGTTCGGACTTTGAAGGAAAACAAGGCGATATCTGTTGGAGCTTGCCTTTTGATGGGAATCCCGACAATGATTTTGTTATTTTGTATTTTTACCAATCCATTTACCGGACTGTTGTTTTATTTCGATCAGGCAGGATATGAAGCAGGTCCGTGTTACATGGCTATGTATTACAGTGCGCTTGCACATATTACAGCAGCTCTGGCAATGGTTGTTGTATGGAAAAAAAGACTTGGACGCTCAAATGTTATTGCATTAATGGAAGTGTTTCTGGCAACAATTGCCGGCATTTTGATTCAAACGATAAACCATTCCATTTTAATGACCGGGTTTGGACTCAGCCTCGCAATTCTTGCCATGTTCCTGACTATCAACAATCCGTATGCGAATACAGACAGCCTGACCGGACTTTATGATAAGCAGTACCTTCTCCATAAAATGAATGAACTGATTGCAGGAAAGCATTCCTTTCACACCATTACGGTGTATGCCTATCAGTTGGAACATGTGAACAAAGTAGCGGGCGTGCATAGTGGAGATCAGCTCCTGCAGGTTGTAGCCGAAAGATTACAGCAGCTTTGCGGAACGAAAGCCTTCCGGATCACTGGCAAACGGTTTTTACTTCTGGCAGAGTCTTTGGAAGAATATGAAGCCATTCTTCAAGCCCTCAGAGAGCTGTTTGTTTTAGATGCAGATTCTAGACAAAAAGAGTTCGCAATCCCGTTTCCGGTTATTCTGAGTGGGATCCTCAATGCGCAAAAACTGAATGATGGCGGGATGGTTTTAGATTATGCAGAATATCTGGAATCCTTATCTCCTCAATGTGGAGGCACAGAGATCATACAGGATGACCCAAAGACGCTGGACAGCTTCCACTATAACAAAAAAGTGGAGCAATTTCTGCACAAAGCCATAGAGGAAGACCTGTTTGAAGTGTATTACCAGCCGGTCTATTCCATTCAGGAGCGGCGTTTTATTACTCTGGAAGCGTTAAGTCGGCTGCATCATCCGGAACTTGGCTGGATTGCTCCGGATGTGTTCATTCAGGTGGCAGAAAAAAACCACTTAATCGATCAAATTACAGAACTGCAGTTGAGACGTATATGTCGCTTTATGAAAGAGAATGAAATTGCGCTGGCAGGAGTTGAAAACGTAAAAGTTAACCTGTCGCCGCTTGATTTGATGCGGCGTGATTGCGGCGAACACCTGATTCAAATTCTGGATGAGTACGGGCTGCCATATTCCAGGTTTCAATTTGAGATCACAGAAACGGTGGCAACAGAATATACTTCGAGTTTAAGCCGGTTGGTTGAGATTTTTCAGAAAGCTGGAATAGGACTTTGTCTGGATGACTTTGGCTCCGGATATGCAAATTTAAACACGGTGATGCAGTTGCCTTTCTCAGCCATCAAACTGGATCGATCTTTGCTGTTTCACATTTGTACGGATGAAAAATCCGCACTCTTTTATCAGAGTATTGTGTACGCCTTTCGGAAGATGGGATATAAAGTGATCTCAGAAGGTGTAGAAACCGAAGCAGAGAAGAAACTTCTCCAGAGCTGGAACGTAGACATGATTCAGGGCTACTATTTTTCAAAGCCATTGCCCCCAAAAATGTTGTTGGGACTGTTATCATAAAGATGTTCGAGATACAAGAAAGGTCTCCCTGCCCACCGCGGCAGAGAGACCTTTCTTCGGAAAAGATTCATTGCTGCAAAGAGTTATTTCACGCTGATTCCAAATTCTTCCGGCAGAAATCTCGGGCATACATTTTCCGAAGATACGATAACAGAAGCGGCAAGGCGGGTTCCAATCTCAACGGATTCTGCGAGTGTCTTTCCGTAGGTCAGACCGGCAGAGACTCCGGCACAGAAAGCGTCTCCGGCGCCGGTGGTGTCCTTCACCTGAACCTTCTGCGCAGGGCAGAAACCGCTGTTTCCCTGCATGTCGGCGTAAACAGCACCCTCGCCGCCCATGGTGACAACCATGGAAGGAATCTTTGCTACCGGTAAGCGCTCGGCAAGAATTTTGCAGAGTTCTTCCGGCGTTTTTTCGCTGTAATCGTCTGTGAAGAAGATGCCGGCTTCTAACTGGTTGCAGATAAAGCAGTCGAACTTCTGTAAAAGATCCCTGCGCTCCACGGCAATGCTCATATTGCTGACAACACCATATAATTTCTTGTGGTGCTTCTCACAGAGCTGCACGAATTTCTTGATAATATCCTTGTCCATATCCACTTCCGCGATAACAGAATCACAGACCCCGACAATCTCATCCCCGCGTTCCTCCAATATGGTAAGGATTGGGGCGAGGTTCGGGCGCTGGGAGATCGATCCTGCGAGATCACCGTTGTTATCGAAGACAGCGAGCCAGGTTCCCATGCCATTTGGGATCGTCAGCATATATTCCGTATTGACTTTGTGGTTTTTCAGTTTTCGGACAACATCCTCCCCGAGGGCAGATTCGTCTACGATACCGAGGAAGGTAGGGCGGAGCTCCAGATTGGCGATATCTTCCACCACGTTCCGGCTGACTCCCCCATGAATATATTCGATATGTCCGACATTTCTTCCATCCGGGACGTAGACATCTTCCGGAAAGCCCTTGATGTCGACGAAGACAGCGCCGGATACGACGATGCCATTTTTATTTTTTGCCATAGTAATGTTACCTTTCCTTTGTTTTTCTGCATTTGTGTTGTAATATTTTACAAATTCTTTACATGGATGTCAATAAAGTTTCCAGATGTTTTCCAAAATACAGTTCCCGAAAGGTTACTGTTCAGACCATTGTAAAAACTGACGAAATTTAAAAAAATATATTTGTGGATAAACTCAAGCAGGATGGGAAGTCTCGTTAACGACTTCTGAATCCTGCTTCTTTCATTTTTCTGCCGGTCTCGGAATTCGTCCGATTTCCCATTCGCCCCTGTTTTTGCTATACTTATCCTATACTTAAGGAGGCACAAATGAACGCAGATGATAAAAGCAAGCTTAAAGCATATGAAGAACTTATAGGCAGTCTTGAGCATACAAACGGACTGCAGCACAGGGTCATTGAAACCCAGTCCTCATTGATCAAATCCCTTGAGGAACATAATGCAGAATTAGAAAAAATCATTGATGATCTGACAAACATTTAAAGAAAGGACGCGGCATGGGGATGGGAAACTCTTTTGAAGCCATTACAGTACTTCAATACAGGTTGAAAGCAGCACAGGAAGAACTTGCAGCCTTTCAATCGGGAGAAAAATATATCCGAATGGAAAAAACGGTGTGGAGACGAGAGTGCCGATTCCGTTGTCAATGGATGAACTGGAGCGGCTGCAGCGTTCTGCATCGATGCTGTGGGATGTACTGGACGAGGCGGGGATGTAGGAGAGGATCGTGAACGGTGCGTACTGTATTTTTGTTGCATCGGGCGATCTGAATTGATACAATAAAAAACATGGAATAAGAAATATGGGGAGGATTATGTATGAGGCAGATTACACCTGCGACCGCGCAGGATACAGAGGCGATCTACCGGCTATACCGTTCACAGCTAGGGACGGAATGCTGTGTGTGGGATGAGAATTATCCGGGGTTGAAGGAGATCGCCTTTGATCTGGGCAGGGATGCACTGTTTGTCATGAGAGAAGATCAGGGTGATGGGCAGGCTATCATAGCAGCGATTTCACTGGATCAGGATGAAAATGTGGAAGAACTGCCGTTTTGGAATCCCGATCTGCAGCCGGGCGGAGAGGTGTCGCGGCTGGCGGTGGGTATTGACCGCCAGAATCAGGGCATTGCCAGGGAGATGATCCGCTATGCAATGGGAGAACTGAAAAAACGCGGAAAGAAGAGTATTCATTATATGGTGAGCGAAAACAATGCCAAGGCAGTCCGGTCTTATGCTCATTTAGGTTTTGCACTTGCAGGAACATGTGAGATGTACGGGCAGCCGTATTTATGTTACGAGCAGAAGCTGTAAAGGATGGGAGGATGTTTCGGATATGGCGGTCGTAGTGACCGGCTGATAACAGAAAAACCTGCCAGCCGCTGTTGAGCAGGCTGGCAGGAGAAAACGTGGTGAATTATTTATTTAAAACTGTCTGCATCGATGACAGACTGAATCTGCTTCATCAGAGTATCATAGTTGTCCTTATTATCGATTCCACCGAGCATGGGATCGCCTACAATATCGCCATTCCGATCGACGAGTATAGTTGTAGGAAAGGACATAATGTTAAAGGCGTACTTACATGCGGCTGAGTCAGAGTTCAGGGAAATATTGCGGTATTTAGCCCCCTGGCTCTCGAGAATAGCGGCAGCTTCTTTTATGGTAGCTTCATTTCCGTCGAGAGTCTCTGGGTTGATACCGATCACCTCGCCACCCATTGCCTTGAGTTCATCATTTAATGCGTTGAGATCCGATAATTCGGCAACACAAGGCTTGCAGCCGTTAAACCAGAAATTGACGACAGTTACTGCATTTTTGGAGAACAGGCTTTCGTCAACAGAATTGCCATCAAAATCCTGACCGGAGAAATCACTGAAGGGAGAGGCTGTGTCAGAATGATTGGTCTGGCCGCTGGTATCGGATGCCGCATCTTCTTTTTCGATTTCCGCGATCTGTTCCTCAATGGTGCGTATAGTTTCGATATCCCCGGTGAGTGTTTTCAGCTCATCCTCTGTAAAGGAAGCCTTATTTGCTTCTACGGCGTCAGCCAGAGTGTCAGCATAATTGCCATCTGGATTCGCAGCATTCTTATCCATCATGCCAAACACCTTGTCCCATACGTCTTTATGTTCTGCAAACAACTGGTTCTCCTGCTGATACAGATCATCCAGCTTCGTCTTGGGGTCGCCTGCAGCTTGTGTGCCGGTTTCCGTCTGGGTATCCTGCGGCTTTTTAGAGTCTGCCGGTTGCGTGCCGCCGCATGCGGTCAGTGATAATGCAATGCAAAGTGTAACGATTGTAAGTAATGATAATTTTGATAATTTTGTTTTCATGAGTAATTGCTCCTTTGAATAATGTTTTTAAATAATTTGAAAATAATAATGAGTGAAATAGTTACCGGTTGTCTTTCTTTTGACATGATTTTCCCATAAACTGATAGCAGACCGCGTCCGTTGGACAGACCTTTATGCAGGCTCCGCAGCGTATGCACTCCGGATGATTCGGAGTCTTGCACACATCGACGTCCATCTTACATGCTTTTGCACATTGGCCGCAGCCGACACATTTGCTGCTGTCAACTGTCATGTTGAGAAGGCTGACCTTATTAAATAACGAGTAGATTGCTCCAAGCGGACAAATCCATTTACAGAATGGTCTGTAAAATAAAATACTTAGCACAACTACTGCAATTAAAATCATACATTTGAAAGAAAAAAGCTTTCCTAATGCAGACCGGATAGCGGCATTTCCAAGCGAGAGCGGTATCGCACCCTCCAGGACACCCTGCGGACAAATATATTTACAGAAGAACGGGTCTCCCATTCCTATGGAGTTCGTTACAAGCATCGGAAGAAGTATAACGAAAATGATAAGAATGATATATTTCAGGTATCTGAGCGGCTTTAGCCGGGCTGTAGATAATTTTTTGCCGGGGATTTTATGAAGCAAATCCTGAAACCATCCAAATGGGCACAAAAAACCACATATAAATCGACCCAGGGTCACACCGAGTAAAATGAAAAATCCGGTTATGTAGTATGAGAACTTAAATCTAGATGATCCGACCACTGCCTGAAAAGCACCGATTGGGCATGCCCCGGTCGCGGCTGGACAGGAATAGCAGTTCAGCCCGGGTACGCATACTGTTTTAGCATTGCCCTGATATATTTTACCCTTAAATAAATTGGGGATGTGAATATTCGTAAGCAGCGTGGCGGCCGCCTGTATCCATCCGCGCAGCTCTGCTGTTTTTTTTGATCGTGATTTCTTTTTCTTATCCAATTCCGACACACTCCAGACATAATTTGATAGCTTTACTAAGCACGGCAGCCGCTTCACCTCTGGCTGCACCATAGCCCATCATGGCTGCACTGAGGATGAGCAGGACAATTTGACCTGTTTTTTGGCATTTCCACATATGATTACTCCTTTGTTGTTGTATGATTGACCAGCTGATTTTGGGATTATACAATATACGCTGTAAAATTATTGTTAAGAAGCAGGTGAAAATTATGAGATTATGAATCGTTGAGGATGAGAAACAAATATGTGATATGGTTGCTAAAAGCTTGTATGCCGCAGGGTATGAGGTGGATACCTGCTATGATGGGGAGGAGGCTCTCACTTGTATTCTGTCGGAGAATTATGACATGGAAAAGCCCTTCCATCTGCAGGAGCTGGAGGCGCGCATCCGAAGTCTGACAAGAAGGAAATTTGTGCAGAAGGAGGTATGTCTGGTGTGCGGAGAAATAAAGTTTGATACGATGAAACGTGAGGCATATGCAAGGGGAGAGGCAGTTCCGCTGACAAGAAAAGAAAATGGTATATTAGAATAAATAGAATGTTCGCGGAACGCGCATGCTATTGTTTGCGGCAATACCGATAGGCAAGTGAGATAGTTAAAACTTTAACACTTTAAATGAAAAAAGTAGTTGCGTATTCGGGGAAAAGAATATATGATAGTTATATTGCAGGAACTGCAAGCAATAACAGGGAAAAATGCCAGGAGGATTTATAAGGATGAATATTACAGGACATACAGGATTACTTGCGTTGATTGGCTCACCGGTCGGACATTCAGGCTCACCGGCTATGTATAATTACAGCTTTGACAAGCTCGGACTTGACCATGTATATGTGGCAATTGATGTGAAAGAGGACAAGGTGAAGGATGCCATCGAGGCAATGAAAACATTCCATATGCGCGGAGGCAATGTTACAATGCCGGATAAGGTAGAGGCAGCAAAGTATATGGACGAGCTTTCACCGGCAGCCAAGATCATCGGTGCAATCAACACCATAGTGAATGAAGACGGAAAGCTTATCGGTCATATCACAGACGGAGAGGGATTTGTTCATAACCTGAAGGATCATGGCATCGACATTAAGGGAAAGAAGATTACAGTCGCAGGCGGCGGTGGAGCTGCTACTGCGATTCAGGTACAGTGCGCATTAGATGGAGCAAGAGAGATCTCTATCTTCAATATTAAGGACGCTTTCTTTGAGAGAACTTTGCAGACCGCAGAGAAGATCCGTAAAGCGGTTCCGGGCTGTGTGGTCAACGTATATGACATAGCAGATACCGCGAAGATGACCGAGGAGATCCAGAGCAGTGACATTTTTGCAAATGCTACAATTGTCGGGATGAAGCCGATGGATGACCAGAGCGTCGTCAAAGATCTGTCTGCATTCCGACCGGGGCTTGTAGTTGCAGATGCAGTTTATAATCCGATTGAGACAAAGCTTTTACGGGAAGCAAAAGAGGCAGGATGTACCTGTGTCGGCGGCAGAGGAATGCTGCTGTGGCAGGGGGTTGCCGCGTTCAAACTGTTTACCGGAAAAGATATGCCGGTACAGGAAGTGAAGGAACTGTTCTTCCAGTAGAGACGTTATTTCCGGTTGAGGTTTTTCTCTCGCCGGGAAGTTAGCTTTCACTTGAGTGTTAGGATATGTGACCGCCCGACGATAGGCTGTGAGCCGAAAAGGACGGTGTGATTCCTCCAAAATGCGATTATGCCGGGCATTCCGAGCAGCCCATAGCAGGATTTTGTGTCAGCAAAGGCTTCCACAAAACCTTGGTCTGCTCTCCATGGCATAGACGCATTTTTCCGGAACCACACCGTCCTTTTCGCATCGTAGGTCATTATCGGGCGGTATCTGTAGGATATCGACAAGTGAAAACTTACTTCCCGGCTATCTCCACACACAGCTGCCGCCCATAACGTTCGGATACCGCTCCCTTTTGGCTTTCATAGCCTAAAAATCGGCAGCGTCCCTCAGACGGTATGTTTAAACACTTGACATATGTATCATTTGTATTATAATAAATAATACAAGACATACAAGGAAACCATCCAAAGGAGGGAAAATCCGCATGGTCATATCGATCAATGAAATGTCCGAGATCCCGATCTATCAGCAGATCCGCAACCAGATCGTGCAGGGAATCTCGGACGGAAGGCTATTACCGGGAGAGCAGCTGCCGACTGTCCGCGGGCTCGCGGCAGAGATCGGAATCAACTCCATGACGGTCAGCAAAGCCTACAATCTTCTAAAGCAGGAGGGCTATATCTACACAGACCGCAGAAGCGGTGCGAAAGTGCGCCCGGAATTTGCAGAGACGAAGGAACTTTCGGCGAAATCCAGAGAGCTTTTGGAACAGATCGTTTCCGAGGCGAAAGTAAGCGGCATGACAAAAGAAGATTTCTTCGCTATCTGCGGGAAAATGTTTGAAAAACAGGAGGAGGGAAAGGAATGGTAATGAATTTTATAATGCTTGTAGCCATGTATCCGATTGTCCTGATTTTGTATTTTGTATTCAAAAATACATGTAAGGAGCAGAATGGAAGCCTCTTTGCAGTGAATATGAAACCGGAGTGGAAAGAGAGACCAGAAGTGCAGGCGGTTGTGGAAAAGTTCAACAGCGAGATGAAGCAATACTTTCTTTTATTACTGGTATTGCCACTTACCAGCTTTCTGACCGGGTACGTGTCTGTCCAGCTGACTATCTGGATGCTGTGGATGCTGCTTGCAATTGTATTGCTTTGCCTGCCGTTAGTACATGCAAACAGCGCGTTAAAAGAGTGGAAAAAGGAACAGCATCTGTACGGAAACATGCAGATGGAACGCCTCGTGGAATTAAAATCACTTGGAAAAATAAGAAGAGTAAAGCTTTTTCCGTTCCTGATCCCTAATTTTCTTGCGGGAATCGTGACGATCGCCGCATATGCAGTGCGACATGCAGATCTTGGTATCAATATACAGATCGGACTGAAAAATGTGAGCTGGCTCTGTCTTGTGATGTGGCTTTGTGGTCTGTTCTTGTGGAGGTGCGCCGTCTGGATGGATAGACAGCCGGTGACCGTGATCAGCACAGACAGTGATGTCAACCTCAATTACACGAGGGCGAGAAAGAACATCTGGAAAAATTTCTGGCTAGTCGTCACCTGGTGCAACACAGCATTTGTCGCAGCCACTTTCCTGATAGCGTTTCTGACAGAAGAGCAAGGGAAAATGCTTCTGATTTCCAGTGTCCTGTATACACTTCTGATCACAGTGTTGTGTTTCCCGCTTGTAAAACAGCTGAGAAGTGTCGAGAATGCTTACCGGGATAGAAGAAACCTGACAGAGGAGGCAGAGGATGACCGATGCTGGATCGGCGGACTTTTTTACTACAATCCGGAAGATAAACATACCATCGTACAGATAAAGGTGGGAGTTGGCACAACGATGAATCTTGCAACGCCGATCGGAAAAGGGTCGATGATTTTGTCAGCCCTGCTATTGGTACTGCTCATTCCAGGCTGTTGTATTTGGGTGTTGCTGCTGGAATTTACCCCAATCCGGCTACAGATTGAGGATCAGACACTCTACGCCAGGCAGTTAAACATAAACTATGAAGTCGAAGTGGAGCAGATCGAGGATCTGGAAAAGATCACAGAGCTGCCGGGCTGGAGCAAGGTGAGTGGAAGTGCGATGGACACGTTAGAGGAGGGAACATTCTTCATCCGTAATGTCGGAAAATGTGAAGTATTCCTAAATCCGGAAAATACGATATTCCTTCATTTTTCGGCGGCAGGAATCGATTACTACATGAGTGGTTATGACGATGCACAGACGGAGGAAATCTATCAGCTTCTGACACAGCAGTGAAACAGAAAAAAATATGGAAATGCTCCATCATATGTGATAAGATAGGCGTCGTCTGAAAAGTCAGACAGAACAGACAGAAAAGAGAGCGTTTATGAAATACTATATGGCACCCATGGAGGGACTGACCGGGTACGTGTACAGAATGGCATATCAGAAATATTTCCACGACATTGACCGGTACTTTACTCCGTTTATCACGAACAAAAAACTGGATTTTAAGGCGCGGAAGGATATTGATCCAGAGCATAATCAGGGGATGGAGGTCGTTCCGCAGATCTTAACAAACCAGGCGGAAGACTTCATCTCGATTACCAGACAGCTGAAACAGTATGGCTACGAGGAAGTGAACTTAAACCTTGGCTGCCCGTCCGGCACAGTCGTGTCGAAAAACAGGGGTGCAGGATTTCTTGCAGTCCCGGAGGAACTTGACGTTTTTCTTGACACTATTTTCAACGCGTGTGACTGCAGAATTTCCATCAAGACAAGGGTGGGAAAAGATTCCCCGGAAGAATGGGAGAACCTGCTTTCCATCTATGAAAAATATCCGCTGTCCGAGCTTATCGTGCATCCGAGAATCCAGAAAGATTTCTATAAATACACACCGCGCATGGAACAGTACCGCTATGCAGTGGAACACAGCCATCACTCCATCTGCTATAATGGGGACATCCATTCAGTGGATGCTTACAGCAGGTTTTGCAAAGCATTCCCTGACACCGAAAAAATAATGCTCGGCAGGGGAATCCTGCAAAATCCGGGACTCGTCCACGCATTGCGGGCAGCAGAAGCAGACAGTCAGGAGAATGAGGCTTTGGTTGAGAAAACACATACTGCACCGAATCGCTTACAGAAAGAGACACTGCGCGCCTTTCACGATGAGGTCTGCGATGGCTACAAAGCCGTCATGTCGGGTGACCGTAACACCTTATTTAAAATGAAAGAGCTCTGGGGCTACCTTGGAAAAAGCTTCACAAACCCGGAAAAATACCTGAAAAAAATCCGCAAAACCGAGCGCCTGGCAGAGTACTACGTGATCGTAGACGCCCTTTTCCGGGAGCAGGAACTGATCGTACGTATTTGATCGGTCCATCTTTTAGAGCCGTATATGCTCTAACTCATACCCATCCTCTGTGAGGGTAAGAATCACCATCCCTTTCCCATCACCCCGGTCAGCCCCCGCGCTGCCCGGGTTCAGAAAAATCTTCCCATACCGGTCATAATGGGTGAACACATGTGTATGCCCGAAAATCACAAAGTCAGCATCTGTCAGGTCAAAAGGCAGATCTGCCCGGTTGTGTACCAGATAAAACAGTTTTCCACCGATCGGCACCGACAGAAACGTGTGCAGATAAGAAGCCCATTCCCCATGGTCGCAATTGCCCCGCACCGCATACATCGGAACCCCACATTCCTCGAACTTCCGGTAAATCCGCTCACAGTCAAAATCTCCAGTATGGATCAGACAGTCACATCCTTTCACATACTCCATCAATTCCTCCCGGCACACCCCATGTGTATCCGACACCAGCGCAATCCTCATATATAAAATCCTCCATGTTCTGTTGTATTTTCATTCATGACAATACTTGACAAGTGAGTTCTTACTCACTTGTAGAATGTCTGCGGAACGTGTATTTCATTGTTTGACGATATAGTCCATTTTAGGTGCGTCAAAATAACCTAAGTCTTAAAATGTATTGTAACATACGAATACACAAATGAACATGAGGAGTTTCGTCTTCTCCAAAAAACAAAAATATCAAATTTTTCCTCTTGCAATTTCCCGAGAAACAATGCTACAATATACATGTTATATGACTGACGGAAGTGGAGCCTACCACATGAAGTATAACGTACCTAATGCCGACCGTCTGGGCGAAGAGTCCGGACGTGTGCGGCTTCATGTAAATAGCGGAGAACGCGAAGACAGGAGAGACACGCAGGACGTGTTTCTCCTGTTTGCATATAAGGGTAATTTCCAGATATTTCCACCCGGGGGAAAACAGAAATCATACCTGTGCAGTAGGAGATTGTATTTTTTCCAATACCTGAGCAAAAATACGGTTGCGACTCTTGACAAATACGCGCGGTTAGCGTAACCTAACCATGGTTAGAAAAGACTAACTACGCGTCAATCAAAAATCAGAATGACGTCTGGCAGCAAAGTCAGATGCCATGCAAGGCCACAGAATGGCAGAAGGAGAGAAACATGCAGACAGAATGGAGAAGCTTCCAGGGCGGAGCCTGGGAAAAAGAAGTAAACGTAAAAGATTTTATTCAGAAGAATTATCATCCATATGACGGGGATGATTCATTCTTAGAGGGACCGACACAGGATACTACAGATCTGTGGGAGCAGGTGTTAGAGCTTTCCAGACAGGAGAGGGAAGCAGGCGGTGTGCTGGATATGGACACCAAGATCATTTCCACCATCACTTCACATGGTCCGGGTTATTTAAATAAGGAAAAAGAAAAAATTGTCGGATTCCAGACCGATAAACCGTTCAAACGTTCCTTACAGCCTTATGGTGGTATTCGTATGGCGATGAAAGCGTGCGAAGATAACGGCTACAAAGTGGATCCGGAAGTAGTGGAATATTTTACTATCCACAGAAAGACACATAATGCAGGTGTTTTCGATGCTTACACACCAGAGATGAGAGCGTGTAGAAGTGCCCATATCATTACAGGACTTCCGGATGCATACGGACGCGGACGTATCATCGGTGACTACAGAAGACCGGCACTTTACGGCGTAGACCGCCTGATCGAGGATAAAAAGGAGCAGTTAAACAGCACCCGTACGATCATGTACTCTGACGTGATCCGGGAGAGAGAGGAATTATCCGAACAGATCCGCGCCCTTGAGATGCTGAAAAAATTGGCAGAGATCTATGGCTGCGATATTTCCAAACCGGCAAACAACGTGTTAGAGGCGACACAGGCACTTTATTTTGCATATCTTGCAGCAGTCAAAGAGCAGAACGGTGCGGCAATGTCCTTAGGACGTACTTCCACCTTCTTAGATATCTACGCAGAGCGTGACCTTGCAGAAGGTACTTTTACAGAAAAGGAAATCCAGGAGATCATCGACCAGTTCGTCATGAAGCTTCGTCTTGTGAAGTTTGCCCGTACACCGGAATACAACAACATTTTTGCAGGGGATCCTACCTGGGTAACCGAGTCTATCGCTGGTATCGGTGTGGATGGAAGACATATGGTAACCAAAATGTCTTACCGCTACCTGAACACATTAAATAACATCGGTGCAGCGCCGGAACCGAACTTAACGGTTCTCTGGTCTGTGAGACTGCCGGAGAACTTCAAGAGATTCTGTGCGGAGATTTCCATCAAACACTCTGCGGTACAGTATGAGAACGATGATATCATGCGTGTGCTCCATGGGGATGATTATGGTATCGCATGCTGTGTTTCTTCCATGAGAATCGGAAAAGAAATGCAGTTCTTCGGAGCGAGAGCCAACCTTGCAAAGTGCCTGCTCTATGCGATCAACGGTGGAGTGGATGAGATCAGCGGAAAACAGGTAGGACCGAAATACCGTCCAATCACATCTGAGTACTTAGATTACGATGAAGTGTGGGACAAATACAAAGATATGATGAAATGGCTGGCAGGTGTCTATGTTAATGCATTAAATATCATTCACTACATGCATGACAAATACTGCTATGAAAAATTAGAGATGGCACTTCATGACAAAAATGTCAGAAGATGGTTTGCAACCGGTATCGCAGGATTTTCTGTGGTGGCAGATTCCCTTTCTGCAATCAAATATGCAAAAGTAAAACCGATCCGCGATGAGAATGGCATTGCCGTTGATTTTGAGATTGAGGGGGATTTCCCGAAATATGGAAATGATGATGACCGTGTAGACGATATTGCAAAAGATGTACTCCACACCTTCATCGGCTATATCAAAGGAAATCACACATACCGCGGCGGTATCCAGACAACTTCTATCCTGACGATCACCTCCAATGTTTCTTATGGGAAGAACACAGGAGCAACTCCGGACGGAAGAAAGAAAGGTGTGGCATTTGCACCGGGAGCAAACCCAATGCACGGACGCGATACCCATGGCGCAGTTGCTTCCCTTGCATCCGTTGCCAAGATCCCGTTTATGGATTCCCAGGATGGTATTTCCAATACCTTCACCATCGTCCCGGACGCACTCGGAAAAGACGAAGAAGGACAGGAGAACAACCTTGTGAGCATGTTAGACGGCTATGTAGAGCAGGGAGGACATCACCTGAACGTAAACGTATTAAACCGTGACACCTTATTAGATGCACAGAAACATCCGGAACTGTATCCACAGCTCACTATCCGTGTGTCTGGATACGCCGTAAACTTCATCAAGCTGACCAAAGAGCAGCAGGACGAGGTAATCGCCCGTACGTTCCATGAGAGAATGTAATACTAATACACCAGCTCACCCGTCATGTGAATGAAGATGCCCTCATGCTTGCATGAAAGGGTATCTTCATTCACAATGACGGAGGGAGCGCCATCTTATGAGCAAAAGTAGCTGCGCAGCAGCGGAAAGCACCGCAGGTGCGATTTTGCGAATGGCGCGGGTGAGCGGCAGGCGTGAGACAAACCATAACAACAGAAAGGAGTTTCACATGGGAAAAATCCACTCGTTGGAAACATTCGGCACAGTAGACGGACCAGGCGTGCGCTTCGTCGTATTTTTCCAGGGCTGTCCGATGCGGTGCGCCTATTGCCATAACCCGGATACCTGGCAGTTACAGGACGGGCAGGAGATGTCAGCGGATGAGATCATAAGACGTCTGGAACGGAACCGTTCTTTCTATAAAACAGGAGGGATTACGGCGACGGGCGGAGAACCCATGCTCCAGATAGAATTTCTGACGGAACTTTTTGCCAAAGCAAAAGAGCGCGGCATCCATACGTGCCTTGACACCTCCGGGGTGATGTTCCCAGGGAAAAAAGAAGGAATACAAACGTCGGAAGAGGAGAAAAGCGCCGGGCAGAAAGTGTCACAGGAGCAGATCGATAAGCTGATGCAGGTGACAGATCTTGTTATGCTGGATATTAAACATATCCAGGATGCCAAACATCGGGAGCTTACCGGGCATTCGAACTCCAATATTCTTGCATTTGCACGTTTTCTGGACGAGACAGGGAAGCCGGTCTGGATCCGTCATGTGGTCGTACCGGGTATCACATTCGATGAGGAAGAACTGACAGAACTTGGTAAATTTTTGAAAACGCTGCACAATGTGGAAAAATTAGAAGTGCTCCCGTATCATTCCATGGGAAAAGTAAAATATGACAATCTCGGAATGGACTACCGGCTGAAAGATACCCCACAGCTGACGAAAGCAGAAGCGAAGGAAGCAGAGGCGGTGATCCGGAGGGCAATGTCAGATTAGAAACATAAAAAAGACTTCAGAAATGCGGAGACCGAGCATTTCTGAAGTCTTTTTGCTCATAACAATAGAATATTTTCGGAACGTGCATTCTATTGTTCGGAACAGAGCAATGGCGTCAGAGTGTGAATGATGGAGCTAATAGAATCAGGGGTTTTGGGGATGCGTGAACGATAACATTTTATGAAAAAAGGTTCTTATGAATTTACAGGACAGACCGGATATGTTATGATAAAAGAACAGGGTATTTTTACGGAGGGGAAAGTTATGAATATCATAAAGAAAATTTTTGCGCCTGTAGACATGACATGCGGGACACCATGGAAAAAGATCGCTATTTTCGCGATCCCAATGCTTCTTGGAAATATTGCGCAACAGACATATTCCGCAGTAGACAGTGTCGTAGTAGGAAAGTATGTAGGGGATAATGCACTTGCAGCAGTTGGAAGTGCAGGCCCAATCATGAATCTGCTTATTGTTCTCTTTGTGGGAATCAGCGTAGGAGTCAGTATCATGGTATCCCAGTATTTCGGAGCGAGAAACAGGGAAGAGTTGTCTGCGACGATTGGAAACTGCATCACAGTTATCGGAATTGCGAGCCTTGTCATTATGGTGTTATCCTTATTTATCACAAGACCGCTTTTAGAACTGCTCGGCACACCGGAGAGTATCATTGACTGGAGTGAAGGATATCTTCTGATTATCTTTCTTGGCGCGGCAACGGGCGGATACTACAATATTTTAAGTGGTGTACTGCGTGGACTGGGAGATTCTGTCTCGGCGTTGCTATATCTTCTGGTAAGCTGTGTGACGAATATTATTCTGGATATTGTTTTTGTAAAATATGTAGGAATGGGTGTAAATGGGGTTGCACTGGCAACAGTTATCGCACAGGGAATATCAGCATTGCTCTGCCTGAATAAGCTGTTTCGGATGAAGGAATATTTTGACTTAAATGCAACACATTTAAAACTCAGCGGAAGGCATGTCAGACAGATTTTCGAGCTGGGAATTCCATCTGGTATCACGCAGGCGATCATCTCACTGTCTATGATTGTAGTACAGGCTTTGTCGAACAGCTTTGGTGAGACATTCATTGCAGCAAATGTCATGGTGCAGAGAGTAGATGGATTTGCCATGCTTCCGGCATTTTCCTTTGGTATGGCTATGACGACTTTTGCAGGACAGAATGTCGGTGCAAAGCGTATGGATCGCGTGGATCAGGGAACCAGACAGGGAACCATCCTTGCAGTTGCAACGTCTGCGGGGATTACAGTTGTACTTTTAGTTATAGGACGTTTCCTTATGGGTATTTTTACGAATACCCCGTCGTTAGTTGATCTTGGCATGAGACTTTTGACAATATTGGCGTTCGGTTATCCGATGATGGCAATTACCCAGTCCTTATTTGGAATTATGCGTGGAGCAGGCGATACCATGACACCGATGTGGCTGTCCACATTGCAGACAGTTGTACTTCGCGTACCGATGGCATATTTGCTGGTGTACCTGACCAGATCGCCGGAATACCCGAAAGGGCGTGAAGAGTGCATCTTTATTTCACTTGTTGTGACCTGGACAATTAGTGCAGCGATGAACTTCGGAATCTTCAGGCTTGGAAGATGGAAGAAAAAAGCTTTTGGAGCAGAATAACAGAACAGGCTTGTTCTATATAAGAAAAGCACAGACGCGCTGGAGGCGGCTGTGCTTTTTCAGATGTGCGCCTTGCGGCGCACGTTTCTAATGGGTGAAAGTCCCTAATCTGCCCTAGTAGTGGGAAGGATACAGCCGAAC
>CAKRFH010000024.1:0-28115 GCA_934320555.1 uncultured Roseburia sp. | reverse complement strand
AAGATAGTATCCATCATACCTGGCATAGAAGCTCTTGCACCTGAACGAACAGATACTAATAATGGATTCTTAAGATCTCCGAATTTCTTTCCGTTGATCTCTTCCATCTTCTTAACGCCTTCCATAACCTGAGTCATGATCTCATCGTTAATCTTACGTCCATCTTCGTAGTACTGTGTACAAGCTTCTGTTGTGATTGTGAATCCCTGTGGTACAGGAAGTCCAATGCTTGTCATCTCTGCAAGGTTGGCACCTTTACCACCGAGCAGGTTACGCATGGTCATGTCGCCTTCGCTAAACATATAAACCCATTTGTTTGCCATTTTGTAATTCCTCCTAAATTAAAATACTGTAACATTTATTCAAATAGAAGGATAAAAAACCCTCTATTCTCGTCACATGTATGTGCATTTTTAAACGCACACATCTATCATAGCATAATTTTCCCAAAAAACAACCACTTTTTTAGATTCTTTATTATTTTGCTACGTACCTTTCCTGCATACTTCGCATTTTTCAGAAAAGTAAAACAGGATCTCCGCAACGGGAAATCCTGTTTTGCAATTCTGCTTTCTTCTACCACTCAAACTTCTTAGCGAAGTATGCATCCAGATCTTCGATCTTAATACGCTCCTGTTCCATTGTGTCACGGTCGCGGACGGTAACAGCTCCGTCTGTCTCAGACTCAAAATCGTATGTTACGCAGAATGGAGTACCGATCTCATCCTGTCTTCTGTAACGCTTACCGATATTTCCTCTGTCGTCGAACTCGCAGTTGTACTTCTTTGCGAGCTGTGCGTAAACTTTTTCAGCACCCTCATTCAGCTTCTTGGAAAGCGGAAGCACACCGATCTTGACCGGAGCAAGTGCCGGATGGAAGTGAAGTACGGTTCTCATATCCGGCTTCTCCTCAGTACCGATGTTCTCCTCATCGTATGCTGCACATAAGAATGCAAGCACAACACGGTCAGCTCCAAGGGATGGCTCGATGACGTATGGCACATATCTCTCACCCTTCTCATCATCGAAATATGTCAGATCCTGTCCGGATACATTCTGATGCTGTGTCAGGTCATAATCTGTTCTGTCTGCGATTCCCCACAGTTCGCCCCATCCGAATGGGAATAAGAACTCGATATCGGTTGTTCCTTTGCTGTAGAAGCTGAGTTCTTCCGGCGAATGGTCACGGAGACGCATCTCATCCTCTTTGATACCGAGTGTCTGTAACCAGTCGCGGCAGAAGCCTCTCCAGTACTGGAACCATTCAAGGTCTGTTCCAGGCTCGCAGAAGAACTCTAACTCCATCTGCTCGAACTCACGGGTACGGAAGGTGAAGTTACCCGGTGTGATCTCGTTACGGAAAGATTTACCAATCTGTCCGATACCGAATGGGATCTTCTTTCTGGAAGTTCTCTGTACGTTCTTGAAGTTCACGAAAATACCCTGTGCCGTCTCAGGTCTTAAATATACGGTGTTCTTGGCATCCTCTGTAACGCCCTGGAAGGTCTTGAACATCAGGTTGAACTGACGTATATCTGTAAAATTGTGTTTGCCGCAGGTTGGGCATGGAACCTGGTTCTCCTCAATGAAGTTCACCATCTCTTCCTGTGTCCATCCGTCTACGGAACCTTTTAATTCGATCTTCTTCTCCTCTGCGAAATCCTCGATCAGCTTGTCTGCACGGAAACGCTCATGGCATTCCTTACAGTCCATCAGAGGATCAGAGAAACCACCGAGATGTCCGGATGCCACCCATGTCTGAGGATTCATTAAAATTGCACAGTCCACACCCACGTTGTACGGGTTCTCCTGGATGAACTTCTGCCACCAGGCTCTCTTGACATTGTTCTTTAACTCAACACCAAGGTTTCCATAGTCCCATGTATTGGCAAGACCTCCGTAGATCTCTGATCCCGGATATACAAATCCTCTTGATTTTGCCAGTGCTACAATCTTGTCCATTGTTTTTTCCATCGTCTTCTTCTCACTTTCACATCTTTCTATTTATTCCAGCAGAACATGCAGGCTGCACCCTCTGTTGTATTTTTGTATTTCCGCTGCTTTTGTCATTCCTACTTATACAAAATATATGTATATACATCGGTCTCAGACGGATCTCCCTTAATATCTGTCACAACGTTCTCCGGCTCCTCTGTGGAAACAACGACTTCACCTTCGATCACAAAGTCGTCCTCTGACTCTGTGCCTTCCATCGCTTCTGTCGCAGGTACCTGCTCTGACTCCGTCTTCCAGGTCTTCTCAATCCCGGTTCCTGTCTGGATGGAAACAGTGTTCTTCCCGGTCAGTGTCACATTGTCACAGGAAACATACAAAATCTTCCCGTCGACCTGCACATTTGTGTTCGCCTTAATAATCACAACCTTCAGGTCTCCCTGATCCGTGATCTCACTGCTAGGCACTCCGTGCACACCATCCTCATCCACAGCCGCAAAGTCCACATCAAAGTCATATCCTGCTGCCATTGCCTGCACGACCTTGCCCTGATACAGCTCCACCCCGGTAAATGCTGTATAATCATCCACTGTCCGGTAAGCCATCTTCAGCTTTGCTGTTCCGTCCTCCACAGACAGATCCTTCACTTCCACAGACTTTTCTCCGTGCTGCCCGTTGTAATCTGCCACTTCCGAATCGACGAACTCCTTCAGTTCCGCCTCATCGTAATACTCCTGATCGAATGCTTCAACATCCATGGAAAGCACGGTTCCGTTCTTTTCCACGTAGACGGTATCCGTATCTGCCTTCAGATCAGACTGACCGCACCCGGCAAGTGTCAGGATACTCATGACAGCCGCAAGACCTACACATCCCAACCTCTTCATCACATAAACTCCAATCTTTTACAATGTTATAATCTTCTGTATTATACAATTTTTATTTTCCGATTTCAACTAATTCTTGCCGGAAACCGTCTCCTCTAAAATTTTTAACGATTTAAAGGCATGTCCCACATGGTATCCGGCATAGTCGGAAAGAAGCTTTGAAAGTTCCTTTAACACCTGATCCGAAACCGAAAAGTTATATAGCTTCTCAACCGGGGACGAGATCACATACTGCATGGTATACACCGTGGATTCCGTGAGCTTCCGGTAACCGTATAGCAGCTCCCTGCCATGCTTCACTCCGCAATCCTCACAGACCATCCCCGCCGTCTGCGGGGAAAACCAGGAAAGCCTGTCTGTCCCACCGCAGCGCATGCAACGGAACACATTCGGTGCCTCCCCGTTTATGGCATATGTTTTTAACTCAAACACCGCGCGCACAAGCCGGTTGTCAAATGACGTGCTCTCCAGCGCCCGCAGGGACTGGTACACAAGCTTTAACATGGCCACCTCATCGCTGTTCTCCTGGCAGTAGTAATCTGCCATCTCAAGAAAATAAAAGCCATAATAGGCAGCCTCAAGATCCATGGCAAGCTCCCTGAAATAGTTCCGGATCACAGCCTTGGATACCGTGTAGGAAGATCGTCCCTCGTACAGCTCAAATTCGCCAAAAGAGAAAGGACCGGTCGCAGCCAAGAGCTGGCTGGTCGGTTTCCTCGCCCCTCTTGCAAAAGCTGTAATCTTTCCTCTCTCTCTTGTCAGGATCGTTATTCTTTTGTCATACTCTCCAATTGGCATTGCATTTAAGACCATTCCGGTCACCACAAGGTTTTCTCCCATTCTGCTTTGTTTCCTGTTCCGTTTTCTCCCCGGCAGTGCTTTCTGCCAGACTGTTTCTCTCCCTGCAAATGTCCAGATAGTCGTCCACACGTCCTGTTGCAAAGAATGTATCCCAGGTTTTCTCCATCGTTCTTCCTCCTGCCGGGCAGACACGGTGCATTCTGTCTGCACCGTCTGCCGTCTGCTGGTAGGATTTGCGATTTTCTGCCTTTTTATGTGCGCCAATCATTTCCAGACGTATCTTTTTGTTTTTTCCTAGATCTCGTCCTTATTGTAACCGAAATTTTTGATTAGGAAATCACTGTCTCTCCAATCTTTCTTGACCTTCACCCAGAGCTTTAAGTTTACCTTTGTGTCTAAGAGACGCTCGATCTCATAGCGGGCATTGCTTCCGATCTTTTTGAGCATCGCGCCGCCCTTTCCGATGATAATTCCCTTGTGGGAATCCCGCTCACATACGATGGTTGCATCAATATCAATGATATCCTGCCCTCTGCGCTCCTTCATCTGGTCGATGTAAACCGCGATTCCGTGCGGGATCTCATCGTCTAACGCATGCAGTGCCTTCTCACGGATAATTTCAGCCACGATCGCGCGCTCCGGCTGGTCCGTCACCGTATCCTCATCGTAAAACTGTGGTCCATACGGAAGATATTTGAAAATCATGTCGATCACAGTGTCAAGGTTTTTTGCACGCAGTGCAGATGCCGGGATGATCTCCGCGAAATCGTACACTTTGCGGTACGTGTCAATGTATTCCACGATCTTCTCACGATCTACCGTGTCCACCTTATTGATGATCAGGATTACCGGTGTCTTCACCTTTTTCAGCTGCTCGATGATATGCTGCTCGCCTGCCCCGATAAAGTTTGACGGCTCCACCAGCCATAAAATGACATCCACCTCGTTTAACGTGTGCTCTGCCACATTTACCATATATTCGCCGAGCTTGTTCTTCGCCTTATGGATTCCCGGCGTGTCTAAGAATACAATCTGTCCGCGTTCCATATCGGTATAGACGGTCTGTATTCTATTTCTTGTCGTCTGCGGCTTGTTCGATGTGATCGCGATCTTCTGTCCGATCAGATGGTTCATCAGTGTGGATTTTCCAACGTTCGGTCTTCCGATAATGGTCACGAAGCCTGATTTAAAATTTGCATTCATAACGTTCCTCTTTCTGTTCTCTTAATGGTTCAGATGTTTTACTTCCATAAACATCGCTTCCTGTTCCTTCACTCTGTCCTCATTCCCGATGACGCAGAGATTGTCCTCCGCAAGAACCGATGCGATCATATCCTTAAGTCCCCGGATATCTTCCACCGTTGCATCTAACACCTGGTCTCTCTCCCGCTGAAGCTGTTCTATCGTAATGCCTTGCAGATAGGCTGCCATGGAACGGTCACCCTTTGTATTCGGGTTCATCGGGGTATCCATGTCGCTCACCGTGCCGATGATGTACTTGGTCATATCACGGTCATCCGCATCGAATGTCTCGATATATGCCGGGATCTGGTCATAAATCTCATTTGTTTTTTCCAGATTCGGGTCTCTGTAGGAGACAAAATAGGTATCTCCGTTTCTCATATAGCCATTCATACAGCCATATGCGCCGCCTTTCACGCGGACATTGATCCAGAGATAATCATACTCCATAATCACTTTTAAGATGCGCAGTGCCCCGTGGTACTCGAATCCGTGGGAGCGGAAGTTTCCGGCTCTCGCCACGTATTGAACCTGGGATGCATCCATAAAGCCCTCATTCTTCTTTGCAGGTGCGATCACGGCATCCACACCTCTCTCGCTGTCTGCATAAAGCTTTGGAAGAAACTTTTCCAACTCACATCCGGCAAGCTTTCTTCCCTCTTCCTCACAGGTGACGCTGACAGTCAGTCTTCCTTTTGTAAAAATCTTCTCTGTTATCGCGCTAAGCTTTGCAGCAAGCATGTCCTTCTTTTCCACAAAGTGGGCGTCCAGATCACACAGGAGCTCATACAGTGCCAGGCTGTCGCGGTACGCAGCTTCTTTTGAAAAATAAGTCATTGCACGCGTGGATGCCACGGAATGTCCTGCCGAAGCAATGCTCGCCTGCAGTCTTGACTTCACTTCCGCCACGATCTCTCTAAGACGCTTGTCGTCCGTAATCTTTGAGGTGAACATCATCTCAGCTAAAAGCTCCATTGCATTCGGAAGCTCCTCATAGAGTGCTTTCGTATGCACTTCAAACTTCACCTGATATTCCCCCTGCGTCTTTCCGCCCGGGTAAATACCAATGGAACATCCAATGCCGCCCGTATGGATATTCACTTCATTGGCAAAATCAGCATAGGAGTAATGCGCTGTATCCACATAGCCTAACACTCTCTTTAAGAGTGCAAGATACGGGATATCCTCTGCCGGAATATCCTTGACGTCAAACAAAAGTCCCAGATACACAATCCCATTTGAGAAAATGTCATGGTGTATAACCGGCACACCATCCACTTCCCCTGCCTTATTGTAAAGAGGCGCTGCCTCCCTGCGGATATCGTTTCTGGAAAGCATCGGGATCTTCTCAAGATCCTCCTTCGGGGACGGGGTCTCCTGATATTCCTTCAGATGCTTCGTATCTGCAATCAGCTGCTCCACTTCCGCATCTGTAAGCCCTGCTTTATAAGCGGCAAGCTTCTGTTCGAGCCGGGCCTCCTGTTTTGCATTTAAGCCTTTTTCCGGCTCCACGATCACGACAGACGCGTGCGGATTGTGAAGCAGATATTTTTCAATCAGCTCCTCAAAATATCCGGTATCCACCTGCTCCTTTAAGAAACGGTAAGTATCCACTGCCTCTAAATGCAGGAACGGGCGCATCTCATCATACAGCCAGCTGTCTAAACACTGGATTCCGTATAACAGCCCTTTCGGGAACTGACCGAAGTCCGCCTCCCTAAACCGGAATTCTGCACTGTTGATTCCGGCGAGCAGAGCCTTTTTGTTCAGCCCCTCTTTCACAAGCTTCTCTAATGTCTCACGGATTACAGAAAGGAAATGTTCCTTCTCCTGCGGGTTCGTATTCTTAGCCACAATGGAAAATGTCGGCTGCAAGGTTCCTCCGTCGTAACCCCCGGTGATCTCCGAGCCGATTCCCGCATCGATCAGCGCCTGCTTAAGCGGTGCTCCCGGTGCACTGACTAACGCATAATCTAAAATATCAAATGCAACATACAGCTTCTCGTCTAAAGCCGTTCCGATCACGGTATTATAAGAAATATAGGTGTGATCCTCCTCCGACTCTGTCGATGAGATCGAATATTTATGTGTCACTTCCACCGGTTTTTCAAACGGTTTCTGCAACGGGATCTCGGAATCAAGATCGATTGCCTCGTATTTTCCAAGGTACTCCTCATCCATCCAGGCAAGCTTCTCTGCGACATCCATATTTCCATAGAGATAAATATAGGAATTGCACGGATGGTAATATCTGCGGTGGAAATCTAAGTAATCCTCATACGTCAGTTCCGGGATGTGCACAGGATCCCCGCCAGATACGTTTGCATAGGTCGTATCCGGGAAAAGGGAGTTCATGATCTGACGGTTTAACACATCATCCGGTGAGGAAAATGCACCCTTCATCTCATTGTATACAACACCGTTGATCGTCACCGGTGCTTCCTTATCCTCAAGCTCATAGTGCCAGCCCTCCTGCCTGAAAATCTCCTCATACCGGTAAATGTTCGGATGGAACACTGCATCCATGTATACACTCATCAGGTTCTGGAAATCCTTGTCATTGCAGCTTGCGATCGGATAAATCGTCTTCTCCGGGTAAGTCATGGCATTTAAAAAGGTATTTAACGATCCCTTCACCAGCTCCACAAACGGATCCTTCACCGGATATTTCTCTGATCCGCATAACACGGTATGTTCAATAATGTGTGCGACGCCTGTCGAATCTTCCGGTGGTGTACGGAATCCAATGTAAAATACTTTGTTCTCATCGTCGTTAGAGATGACGGCTATCTTCGCCCCGCTCTTCTTATGGCGCAGGATAATCCCCTCTGAATTGAGATCCTTCATCGGTCTTTTCTCTAAAATCTCATATGCTTTCAAATCTGTCAGCTGCATGTCTTTTCTCCCTGCTTCTCTTTTTGGTCACCGCTTCCATCAAATGAAACCGGCAGCTCTTTTCACGTTCTGCCATTGTTTTCCATGGCAGCATTGTTTTTATCATACCTCATAACCCACTCTGTTGCAACGGAATTACCGTTATTTTTTGATCTGTACGTCAATCTGCTGATATGGGATAGAAATATTATTTTCATCCAGAGCATATTTTATGTTCTCGGTGAGGCGCCATTTTGTCGGCCAGTAATCCTCGGACTTCACCCAGATACGGACCGTCATATCAACGGAAGACGCTCCAAGGTTATCCAATGCAACGACGATGTCCTCATCTGGAAGCCTTGCAGGATCTTCCTCTGCCACTTTATATAAAATATCCTTTGCCGTGCGGATATCTGCCTCATAAGCAATCCCGACTGCCACATCCACTCTCCGGTTATCCATATGGGACACATTGATCAGGCTGCTGTTAGACAGGTTGCCGTTTGGGATGACGATCACTTTGTTATCAACCGTTTTTAATTTCGTATAGAAAATGGAAATCTCATACACGGTTCCCTCATTAGCGCCCTCAATGATGTAATCACCGACCACGAACGGCTTTAACAGAAGGATGAGCACACCGCCTGCGAAGTTTGCAAGGCTTCCCTGTAAGGCAAGTCCGACTGCCACACCACAGGAACCTAACACGGCAACTGCCGATGTCGTTGCGATCCCGAAGAGATTTAAGATCACCATAAAGAGTACGAAGTACATACTATAACGGATCACAGCACTTAAGAACTGGATCACGCCGATGTCTGTATTTCTGCGTTCTAATGTTTTTCTTACAATTTTAACGGTCATTTTGATGAGCTTTGCGCCCACTGCATACACGATGATGGCGATGATCACCTGCAGCGCGAAGTTGAACAGATCCGGGATGAGACTCTCAAAGTATGTCCGGATAATGCCCGGGTTCTTTGCCACCTGCTCGATGCCCGCCTGGGCTTCTGTGATGACATCTACGGATTCGGTGGATTCCATTGTTTCTAGCATAGGGGGTCCTCTTTCCTTTAAATTATTTTAATGTTGGGGGCGAAACTCGGGATTTAGGCTGTGCTGGCGGGGATGTGCGGGCGGTGGCAGGGAGGCAGACACGCTTTCGCTCCGTGTCGCTCGCAGCGGTACTAAGCTTTCAGCCGCGCATCCCCACCTTCTTTAGGTTATTGGACGAGTTTCGCTTTTAAGATTTTAACATGAATTTTGGAAATTGGGGGATTTTTATTGAGATTTTTGGAAAATTTCATCATTCGGACGGGGGATGGAAGGCTCATACCTAATGTGAAACACGATCCTAAACGCTATGTGAGTTTCGAAACGCGCGCGGTTTCGGCTAGCCAAAGCGAAACTCGCTCATAAACGTAACGCGGATTGCGAAGCGCAGGCAGTTCTGCTGGCAGACCTTGGGGAGCCGCCGGTTCTTAGCGCCCAGACGCGCAGAGGCTGGACGCTTAGTACCGCTGCGAGCGACACGGAGCGAAAGCGTGTCTGCCAGCAGAACTGTCTGCGCTTCGCAATCTTCACAACCCCCGACCGAGTTTCGCCCTCGCCCCAGTCACACTTAGCCTAAAAAGGGAGGGCAGAATCTTCTGCCCTCCCTCGATAAACTTCGTTTTAAAATTCACATGCAAAAACCGTCTATTTTACTTTGCGGACCTTGAGCACACCCTCAATTCCCTTGAGCTGCTCGATCACCTCGTCCGTCAGTGGAGAATCCACATCAATGAGGGCGTATGCGTAATCGCCCTTTGATTTGTTCGCCATTCCGGCGATATTTAAGCCTGCGTTTCCAAGTGTGGTGGAATACTGGCTGATCATACCGCTGACATTCTTGTGAAGGATGGCAACACGTCCGGCTGTGGTGCAGGCTCCCATGGAGCAGTCCGGATAATTGACGGAGTGGACGATATTACCGTTCTCCATATAATCGCGGATCTCACGCACCGCCATAATTGCACAGTTATCCTCAGACTCAGCTGTGGAAGCTCCAAGGTGAGGGGTTACGATACAGCCCTTTGCACCTACGGTTGTTGTGTTCGGGAAATCGGAAACATACTTCTTAATCTTTCCCGCTGCGAGTGCTTCCACCATAGCTTCCTCATCGACTAAGATATCTCTGGAGAAGTTCAGTACGACTGCTGTCGGTTTCATCATGGCGATCGCATCAGCACTGATCATCTTTCTTGTGGAATCTAACAGCGGCACATGGATTGTGATAAAATCACATTCACGGTAAATGTCTTCCACGTTGCTGATATGCTTTACGCTTCTGGATAAGTTCCATGCTGCATTTACGGAAATATATGGGTCATAGCCATATACCTCCATGCCCATATGGATGGCTGCGTTGGCTACTAAGACTCCGATTGCACCAAGACCGATGACACCAAGCTTTTTGCCGGAAATCTCGGTTCCTGCAAAGTTCTTTTTCTGCTTCTCGGTTGTCTTGGCAATATTCTCATCATTCTGGTTCTGTAAGCACCATTCGATACCGCCGATCAGGTCACGGGAAGCATAGAGCATTCCTGCGAACACGAGCTCCTTGACACCATTTGCATTTGCACCCGGAGTGTTGAATACAACGATTCCTTTGTCTGCACATTTGTCAAGTGGAATGTTGTTGACACCGGCTCCGGCACGGGCGATTGCCGCGAGATTCTCCGGAAGCTCCATGTCGTGCATAGCTGCACTTCTGACTAAAACAGCGTCTGCGCGGTTCATATCCTCTGTCTTCTCATAGGCATTTGAGAAAAGGTCTAAACCTACTGCTGCGATTGGATTTAAGCAATGATACTGATACATTATGCGTTTTCCTCCTCAAATTTTTTCATGAATGCCACTAATTTTTCAACACCTTCCTTCGGCATTGCATTGTAGATAGATGCTCTCATGCCGCCGACGGTACGGTGTCCTTTCAAGTTTACAAAGCCTGCTGCCGCTGCCTCTTTGACGAATTTCGCATCAAGCTCCTCGTTTCCGGTTACAAACGGAACGTTCATCAAAGAACGGTCTTCCTTGCGGACAGTTCCCTTGAACAGCTTGCTCTGGTCTAAGAAGTCATAAAGGATTTTGGCTTTTTCTTCGTTGCGCTCTTTCATCACAGAAAGACCGCCCATTTTCTTTAACCATTTGAACACTTTGCCGCAGATATAGATGTTGTAGCAAGGAGGTGTGTTATAAAGGGAATCGTTGTCTGCCTGTGTTTTCCACTTTAATAAGGTCGGGGTTCCCGGAAGTACATCGTCTGTGATCAGGTCTTCACGAATAATGGCGATCACAACACCTGCCGGTCCGACGTTTTTCTGTACGCCGCCGTAAACAACTCCGTATTTGGTCACATCAATCGGTTCTGATAAAAAACAGGAGGAGATATCAGAGACGAGAATTTTTCCTTTTGTGTTCGGAAGTGTTTTGTATTTGGTTCCATAAATGGTATTGTTCTCACAGATATAAACGTAATCCATATCGTCCGTGATCGGCAGATCGGAGCAGTCCGGAATATAGGAAAATGTTTTGTCTGCGGAAGATGCAAGCTCAACTGCCTCTCCGAAGATCTTTGCTTCCTGGAATGCTTTCTTTGCCCACTGTCCGGTGAGGATATAGCCAGCCTTGCGGTTCTTCATCAGGTTCATCGGAACCTCTGCAAAGAACTGGGATGCGCCTCCCTGTAAAAATAATACTTTGTAATTGTCCGGAATGTTCATCAGATCGCGAAGGTCACGCTCAGCCTCTTTGATAATGTTGTCATATACTTTGGAACGGTGGCTCATCTCCATCACAGACATGCCGCTGCCCTGATAGTCTAACATCTCATCTGCTGCTTCCTGTAATACTTCTTCCGGTAACACTGCCGGTCCTGCTGAAAAATTATAAACCCTGCTCATAACGTCCTCCTTGTTTTGCGGAGCAAAATTCAATTCCACTTGTGGAATTTCCCCTCTGGGTGCGGAGAGGACTTTTCCTCCTCATGATTACTTTATTTTATAAATATAATCGTGAACCTCTTGTTATGTACAATCTTCACCCAATAAGTTGAGTTTCACAATTATTTCATATCCTACTTCTTCTCAAGGTCTTCCCCGGTAAAGGAAGAACTGATTGCCTCTCCCGGTGCTACCATCGGCCATACTTTGTCATCACAGTTGATGATACAGTCGATGACTACCGGTGTTTCGGATGCGAGTGCTTTCTGCAAAGCTTCGTTAAATTCTTCACGATTCTGGGCGCGATAACCGGTTGCTCCCATCGCTTCTGCCAACTTCACATAATCCACACCATCATCTAAAACCGTTGCAGAATAACGCTTTTCATAGAACAGATCCTGCCACTGACGAACCATGCCGAGTACATGGTTGTTCACGATAATCTCGATCATCGGAAGCTTCTGTCTGACTGCAGTGGCGATCTCATTCATATTCATACGGAAGCATCCGTCTCCTGCGATGTTGATCACCTGTTTTTCCGGTCGTCCGATCTGGGCTCCGATTGCTGCGCCAAGACCATATCCCATTGTTCCGAGACCACCGGATGTCAGTAAGGTACGCGGTTCTTTGTATTTGTAATACTGCGCCGCCCACATCTGGTGCTGTCCGACTTCTGTCACAATAATGGCATCACCGTGTGTCTGTCTGTATACTTCCTCGATGAGGTAAGGTCCTGACAGTCCTTCTTTCGGATAAGTCAGTGGATATTTTACTTTGTAATCCAGTACATGTGCGATCCAGCTGGTATGATCCATCTGATGGATCCGTTCATTCATGATCTTTAAGATCTCATCGACATCTCCGATCACGGATGCGTCTGTCTGGATGTTCTTATTGATCTCTGCCGGGTCCACATCGAACTGTAAAATCTTTGCCTGGCTTGCAAACTTCTTTGCATTTCCAAGGACACGGTCGGAAAAGCGGACGCCAATTGCAATCAGAAGGTCACATTCACTGACACCGAGATTGGATGCCTTCGTTCCGTGCATACCGAGCATACCGGTATAGAGATCGTCCTCCCCGTCAAAAGCACCTTTGCCCATCAATGTGTCACATACCGGTGCATCGATCAACTTCACAAACTTTTTCAGTTCATGGCTTGCCCCGGAGATTACGGCTCCACCGCCCACAAAGATGTATGGCTGTTTCGCCTTTGCGATCATGGAAAGTGCTGTCTCGATATCTTCCGCGCGGATGGTATCAGTGACTCTTTTTATCTCTTCCGGCTTTTTCGGCTCGTATTCCGTCTGGAATGCAGTCACATCCTTCGGGATATCCACGAGCACCGGTCCCGGTCTTCCGGTCTGTGCGATTTTGAAAGCACGCCGGATGGTATCTGCCAATTTGGTTACATCTTTTACAATAAAGTTATGCTTGGTGATCGGCATTGTGATCCCCGCAATGTCGATCTCCTGGAAGCTGTCCCTTCCAAGCAGCGGCACATTGACGTTACATGTGATCGCTACTATCGGAACGGAATCCATGTATGCAGTTGCGATTCCGGTTACCAGGTTGGTTGCGCCCGGTCCGCTGGTTGCGAAACAGACTCCTACTTTTCCGGTGCTTCTTGCATATCCGTCCGCTGCATGGGATGCTCCCTGTTCGTGTGAGGTCAGCACATGCCTGATCTCATCTTTATGTTTATATAATTCATCGTATACATTTAAGATCGCTCCACCCGGATATCCGAAGACGGTGTCTACCCCCTGCTCCTTCAGACATTCGATGACGATCTGTGCGCCTGTCAGCTGCATGTTTACAAATCCCCTTTCGTATTTTAAATTTATGGCACTTGCGAAACTCGCCGTTAGGTTGTGGTGATTGCCGGGCGAGGAACAGGAACAACGAAGACACGCTTCCGCTCCGTGTCGCTCGCAGCGGTACTAAGCTTCCATCCACGGTCGTCATGCCCTGGCAAGCCGAAGCCTGTCGACCGCGGCTGGAAGCTAAGGACCGGCGGCTCCCCAAGGTCTTCTTATGTTCCTGCTCCTCACCCGGCAATCTCATCATGTTTACAAGAGTTTCGCAATCATCTGGCATTTTACGACTACCTATGGAGGTAATTGTATTTTATTTTTGAACCTTTCGCTAATATGCGTTAGCTTTTAGTTCCTGCCTGGAATTTGTAAGATGGCTCCGCGGTTTCCGGAGGTTACCATGGAGGCGTAGCGGGCAAGGTAACCGGTGGTTACTTTTGGTTCTCTTGGCTGCCATTTTGCTTTACGCGCTGCAAGTTCTTCGTCGGAAACAGCAATATCTAAGGTCATCTCCGGGATGTTGATTTTGATGATATCTCCTTCTTCTACGAGGGCGATCGGTCCGCCTACGGCTGCTTCCGGGGATACGTGTCCGATGGAAGCTCCACGGCTGGCTCCGGAGAAACGTCCGTCTGTGATGAGGGCTACGGAGGAACCGAGTCCCATTCCTGCGATTGCGGAGGTCGGATTTAACATCTCTCTCATGCCTGGTCCGCCTTTTGGTCCTTCGTATCGGATGACGACAACGTCACCGGCTACAATTTTACCGCCCTTAATCGCTGCGATTGCATCTTCCTCACAGTCAAAGACTCTTGCCGGTCCTTCGTGAACCATCATCTCCTCCACGACTGCGGAACGTTTTACAACGCCACCGTCCGGTGCGAGATTTCCTTTTAATACGGCGAGACCGCCTGTTTTGCTGTATGGGTTGTCAACCGGACGGATGACTTCCGGATTCTTGTTCACTGCATTCGCAATGTTCTCTCCGACTGTTTTTCCGGTAACGGTCATGCAGTCTGTATGTAAGAGTCCGATGTCTGCCAACTCTTTCATTACGGCATAGACACCGCCTGCCTCATTTAAATCTTCCATATAAGTCGGGCCTGCCGGTGCAAGGTGGCAGAGGTTCGGGGTTTTCTCACTGATCGGGTTTGCAAAGGAAATATCAAAGTCAAATCCGACTTCATGTGCGATGGCCGGAAGGTGTAACATACTGTTTGTGGAACATCCGAGCGCCATATCGACGGTCAGGGCATTTAAAATGGCATCTTTTGTCATGATATCCCTTGGACGGATGTCTTTTCTGTACATATCCATAACTGCCATACCGGCATGCTTTGCAAGCTTGATACGCTCTGAGTAAACTGCCGGGATGGTTCCGTTTCCGCCTAAGCCCATTCCAAGTGCCTCTGTCAGGCAGTTCATGGAATTTGCGGTGTACATACCGGAGCAGGAGCCACAGGTTGGACAAACCTTCTCCTCGTACTCTTTTACTTCCTCCTCGGTCATGGTGCCTGCTGCGTAAGAACCGACTGCCTCAAACATGGAAGAAAGGCTTCTCTTTTTGCCATGTACATGACCTGCAAGCATTGGACCGCCGGATACAAATACAGTCGGCACATTGATTCTTGCTGCTGCCATCAGAAGTCCCGGTACGTTTTTATCACAGTTCGGCACCATGACAAGTGCGTCGAACTGATGTGCGAGTGCCATACATTCTGTTGAATCTGCGATCAGGTCTCTTGTCACAAGGGAATACTTCATTCCGATATGTCCCATCGCGATTCCGTCACAGACTGCGATCGCCGGAAATACAACCGGCACACCGCCTGCCTCTGCAACGCCTAACTTTACTGCATTTACAATTTTATCCAGGTTCATATGTCCCGGTACTATCTCATTATAAGAGCTTACGATGCCGACCATCGGTTTCTTCATCTCTTCTTCGGTGAATCCCAAAGCATTGAAAAGACTTCTGTGTGGTGCCTGCTGCATCCCCGCTTTTACATTATCACTTTTCATCTTCTACTTTCCTTTCCTGTCTCTGCTCACTAAAGGTTTTCCAGACGTTTAAATTCTCTCACAGATCAGGTCACCCATCTGCGCGGTGCCTACCTGTGTGACGGATGCTTTCTTCGCATCCTCCTGCGGCATAATATCGATCGTGCGGTATCCGTCTTTTAATACCTGCTTCACAGCTGTCTCGACTGCATCTGCCTCTGCATCTAAGTCAAACGAATAACGAAGCATCATCGCTGCACTTAAGATCGTTGCGATCGGATTGGCAATTCCCTTGCCTGCAATATCCGGTGCAGATCCGCCGCTTGGTTCATAAAGACCGAACTTCGTGTCATTTAAACTTGCGGAGGAGAGCATTCCGATCGATCCTGTCACCATACTCGCCTCGTCCGATAAAATATCTCCGAACATATTTTCTGTCAGAATGACATCGAACTGCTTCGGATCTTTTACCAGCTGCATGGCACAGTTATCCACGAGCATATGCTCATACGCCACTTCCGGATAATCCTTTGCGACCTCTTCCACAATTTTACGCCATAATCTTGAGGAGTCAAGTACATTCGCTTTGTCGACACTTGTCACTTTCTTTCTGCGCTTCATGGCAATGTCAAAACCACGCTTTGCAATTCTTCTGATTTCTTTCTCATTGTAGGTCAGTGTATCGGTCGCTGTCATCACACCGTCCACTTCCTCTGTCTTTCTCGCTCCGAAATAAAGTCCGCCGGTCAGTTCCCTCATGATCATCATATCGAAGCCGTCCCCGATAATATCCTCGCGGAGCGGGCATGCTTCCTTCAACTCTTCATACAGATAAGCCGGTCTTAAGTTTGCAAAAAGATTTAACGACTTTCTGAGCTTTAAAAGTCCAGCCTCCGGTCTTAATTCCGGCGCAAGCTTATACCAAGGGGAAGTCTGCGTGTTGCCGCCGATGGATCCCATCAGCACTGCATCGGATGCCTTCGCTGCTGCAATCGCCTCATCCGTCAGCGGGACTCCCGTTGCATCAATGGAGCAGCCTCCCATCAGGATCTCTTCGTATACAAACTGATGTCCGAACTTCTCTCCGATTTTATTTAATACTTTCTTTGCCTCTGCTACAATCTCAGGACCAATCCCATCTCCTGAAATCACTCCAATCTGACACTCCATCTTCCTAATCCCTCTTTTCTTTTCTCCTGATACATTCCTGCCGTCTTTTGTACTTTAGTGCACTAATTATCGACAGTATTCTTAGAAACTATCATATAGTATCTTTCCCCACAATGCAACCTCCGGATCTATTTTTCTTTTTCATGGTTTTCATAACTTATCATTATAATATTCTGTTATTTCATTACTTTCATATATATTTTACAGATGTCGGCCGGTTTTTTCCACACTTTCATTCTGGTCACATGTCCGGCTCTTCTCTGCCATATCTTCGACCCTGCATCCATAGATCCTGCGATACAGCACTTCCCTCACCCGGTAAAATGCTTCCTCTGTAAGCGGTTCTCCTGCGGACATGATCCGAAGCGGGATCGCATGGGAATCCTCCGACATGGCCGGCTGCTCATACGGGTATTCATTATAAAAGAATCCATTCCGCTCATAAAAACGGATCCGTCTCCGCGCAAGTTCTTTCTCCGGCAGCTCCACCTCCAGCACAATCTTCTGGTGTCCTTTCGCCTGCAATTCCTGAAGCATCCGATGCCCGAGCCCGCTGTTGCGTGCCTCCGGCGATATAGCAAAATGTTCCATAAATAAAAAATCTCCAAGCTCCCATGCTGCAAGAAAGCCGAGCAGATTCTCCCCCTGCTTTACCCCGTACAGCAGGTACTCTTCCTTTTCGAGCAGTTCCCGCTGTTTTTCCCGTTTTCTCCGTTCCTCCGGCGGAAAACTGATCTCCATAATTTTCCAGACCTGATCAAAGTCCATATCTTCTAGTCGTATTAAATTCATTTTATCTGCAAACTCATCACCTTTCTGAAACTACTTCTCCGAGGCGGTCCTGTGTCTGGGCTTTTGCCTTTCTGCCCGTTTCTGACAGCCTTTTTGCCTCGGATAAAAGAAACAGGCGCCTGCATACTCTGCGGCGCCCTCTCTTTCTTCTGCACAGGCTGTGCTGTACAGCTGTCTCTCTTATGCCTCTTCCGGCTTCTCAACTGCTGCGATTGCAGACTTCTGCATCGGGATACGGCAGTTCTTGTTGCTTCCGAACTCTACGATAACAGTATCATCTGTGATGTCGATGACTGTGCCGTAGAAACCGCTTGTAGTCAGAACAGTATCTCCTGTTGCGAGCTCTGATAACATGGCATTCTTCTTCTTCGTCTCCTTCTGCTGTGGACGGATCATGAAGAAATACATAAATCCAAATAAAATCACTAACCAGAGAATCATTCCACCCCAGCCTGCTGCTGTTGTGCTCTCTGTTGCTAAGATTGATAACATCTTGCTTCCTCCTGCTATACTTATTGCTTATTTTTAAGACTATAGAACATTGTACACAAAACATACCTGTTCGGCAAGCTTTTCCGGCAAATTTATAAAATATTTATTTCCAGTATGCCTAGATGTACTTCTTTTTCCCGTTCTCCTCTTTCTCCCTGTCGATCTGCCCCATGCCGTAGAGCTTTTCTTCCTTATAAGACTTGAAATGACCGGCATCTAAGGAATCGCGGATCTCTTCCATCATATTGTTGTAGAAATACAGATTGTGCAGTACGCATAAACGCATGCCGAGCATCTCCTTCGCCTTTAACAGATGGCGGATATAGGCTCTGCTGTATCTGCGGCATGCCGGGCACTGACAGCCTTCCTCGATCGGGCGCATATCCTTCTCATATTTCTGGTTGAACAAATTGATCTTTCCCTGGTTCGTATATACATGCCCATGGCGTCCGTTTCTGGATGGGTAAACACAGTCAAAGAAATCCACACCACGGTCTACCCCTTCCAGGATATTCGCAGGGGTTCCAACGCCCATCAGATAGGTTGGCTTCTTTCTCGGCAGATGCGGAACAGTTGCATCTAAGATCTCATACATCTGCTCGTGTGTCTCGCCGACCGCAAGACCGCCGACTGCATAGCCATCGAGGTCAAGTTCTGAGATACGCTTTGCATGTTCGATACGGATATCCGGATAGATCGCACCCTGATTGATTCCGAACAGCATCTGATGCGGATTCACAGTATCCTCGAGAGAATTCAAACGTGCCATCTCTTTTTTGCAGCGCTCTAACCAGCGGGTTGTCCTTGCAACGGATGCCTCCACATATGAGCGGTCTGCGAGTGCCGGTGCACATTCATCGAATGCCATCGCGATCGTGGATCCAAGGTTGGACTGGATCTGCATACTCTCCTCCGGTCCCATGAAGATTTTGGCTCCGTCAATATGGGAATGGAAGTACACGCCTTCCTCTTTGATTTTTCTTAAACCGGCTAAAGAAAACACCTGGAATCCGCCGGAGTCAGTTAAGATTGGACGGTTCCACACCATGAATTTGTGCAGGCCTCCCATCTCTTTGATGAGCTTATCACCGGTTCTCACATGGAGATGGTAGGTGTTCGACAGCTCAACCTGGCATTTGATCTGCTCAAGGTCCTCCGTGGATACTGCTCCTTTGATTGCGGCTACGGTTCCGACGTTCATGAAGACCGGAGTCTGGATGTCACCGTGGACGGTATGGAAGACGCCTCGCTTGGCGCGGCCTTCCTCTTTTCGTAATTCGTACATGTTTTTTGCTCCTTGTGTATGATTGACGCGAAACTCCCTGGGCGGTTGTGCAGCCAGGATGCGGAGGCAGAAGCTAGGGAAGACACGCTCCCGCTCCGCGTCGCTCGCAGCGGTACTAAGCTCCCCGCCTCGCATTCTATCTAGCGGCTAACCACTATAAAGCTGCTCGGCGGCGAGCTAAGGACCGGCGGCTCCTCAAGGTCTTCCCTAGCTTCTGCCTCCGCATCCTGACCTCTCTACCCTGTCTTAGGAGTTTCGCTGTTTTTCTATGCTCGATAGATGTTTTAAAGTGACTATGACTATGATCCGTCTTGACGCGATAACGCATCCAGAATCTCGAAGTAGTCCTCGAAGGTCTTTCGACAGCAGGACGGGTTGTGGATGATGATGCCGTCGGTGCAAAGTCCTAAGAGAGAGAATGCCATGGCCATACGGTGGTCATCGTAGGTCTCAATTAAGGCTGCGTGCGGCTGTCCCGGGTAAATGGTGATCGCATCTGCCTCCTCGTTGCACCGGATCCCGGCTCTGGTCAGTTCCGTAACGATCGCGTGGATGCGGTCGGACTCCTGTAAGCGGATGTGTCCGATATGGGAAATGTGGGTTGGCGACGATGCGTATGGCGCGATTGCGGCAAGAGTCATCGTCTGGTCAGAAAAATCATTCATATCAACCTCGATGCCCTGTATGCTTCCATGGGCAGGTCCTGTCACACGGATTCCCTCTGCCTCGTCTGTCACGGTACAGCCGAGCTGTTCTAACACGGACAGGAACTTTCTGTCTCCCTGTGTATTGTCCGGATGGATATTTCGCACAAGCGCAGTCCCTCCTGTGACTGCAGCTGCGGCGTAGAAGTAACAGGCTGCGGACATATCCGGTTCCACCACGTAATCGGCTTTGTGGTAAGCGGCATCTGCTGCAACCGTGTAGGTTCTGCCGTCGTATCCGGTCGTGACACCCCAGTCCTCCATCATTTTTCTTGTGATACGGATGTAGGAGCCGTCGGTCTTCTCACTGGTAATTTCAATCCGAAGCCCCTGCTTCACCATCGGTGCGATCAGAAGCATCGCGCTTAAAAACTGTGTGCTCTTTGAAATATCAAGCTTTACGTGCAGGGGTTCTGTCACATTCTCCCGTGCTGCTTCTCCCGGGATCTTTTCTGCATTCTTGTTCCCGCCTGCATATGCCTGACCGGTTATTCTAATAGGAAGAAAGCCCTCCTGTTCCAGATATTCAATCCTGGCTCCTGCCTGTATCAGCAGGGCAAAGAGATCTGCCATCGGACGTTTCTTCATCTGCTCGGATGCCTCGATCACATAACTGCCATCGGACATACCAAGCATCGCCGTCAAAAATCTGGCGGCTGTCCCGGCGCTTCCCACGTAGATCTGCGCATCCTTCTTCGGAATCCTCCCGGCGCAGCCTGTGACTGTCACGCTCCGTTCTTTCTCATTCACCTGCGCGTCGAATCCAAGCGACTGCAGCGAACTGATAAAGTAACGGGAATCATCCGAAAATAGAACTCCATGCAGCTGCACGGTGCCATCGGTGAGTGCCGCCATAAGAAGTGCCCGGTTTGTCATGCTTTTAGACCCCGGGACGGTGACGGTCCAGTCGATGGGTTTGTCTGTTTTTTTTACAGAAAACTGTTCTGTCATGAATCCTCCGTTTTGTATGATACTTATTATTTTGTTATTATATTTTTACTGTTAGCATCTGCGCTTCTTTCACAAAATCGCAGCTTCTTTTTATTCCCTGTATAGTGTTCCCTCTGCGCACCACGGCAGACAGCTTCTCATGCGGGGCATGGAATCTGCCTGTCACAGTGTACGGACGGACTCTCGGAAACAATATTCATATATTACCATATTTTTGTTGTCACGCAAAGTAAAATCTTTTATAATGCATCTGTAGCTATTATTATTTCACTGCGTTACTATCACAAACTGCCCGGCGCGGCGGTTTGTTTCTATTATAATTTCAGGAGGTGCCTTACTATGGCAGGATCCACATTGGGAACTATTTTTAAAATCACAACCTGGGGAGAATCCCACGGGAAGGGGCTCGGTGTCGTCGTGGACGGATGTCCGGCAGGACTCGATCTCTGTGAGGAAGATATCCAGAAGTTTTTAAACCGCAGAAAACCGGGACAGTCGAAGTTCACGACCCCACGCAAGGAGGCGGATGCGGTGGAAATTTTATCCGGCGTATTCGAAGGGAAGACAACCGGAACCCCGATCTCCCTGATCGTGTACAACCAGAACCAGAAATCCAAAGACTACAGCGAGATCGCGTCCTATTACAGACCGGGGCATGCGGACTATACATTCGACGCGAAGTATGGCTTCCGTGATTACCGCGGCGGCGGGCGTTCCTCCGGCCGTGAGACAATCGGACGCGTTGCTGCCGGTGCCATCGCTGTCAGTATTTTAGAACAGCTTGGCATCCATTTCACGACTTATACAAAATCGATCGGACCCATCCGCATCAACGAGCAGCACTTTGATGCAGCAGAGATTTCCAACAATCCTGTCTATATGCCGGATGCCGATGCCGCCGAAAATGCCATGGCTTACTTAGACGCCTGTATTGCAGACCAGAATTCCTGTGGAGGTGTGGTGGAATGCATTGTGACCGGCGTTCCTGCCGGGATCGGCGATCCCGTTTTTGAAAAATTAAATGCCAATCTTGCCAAAGCCATTATGTCCATCGGTGCTGTAAAAGGCTTTGAGATCGGTGACGGATTTGATGCTGCAAGGGCAACCGGAAAAACGAATAATGATGGCTTCTGTATCAACGCAGATGGAACTGTTGGGAAAAAAACGAATCATGCCGGAGGCATCTTAGGCGGCATGAGCGACGGTTCAAATATTCTGCTCCGCGCCAGCATCAAACCGACCCCTTCGATCTCCGCGACCCAGCACACCGTCAACAAAGCCGGGGAAGAGATTGATATTAACATCCACGGGCGGCATGACCCGATCATCGTTCCACGCGCGGTTGTCGTTGTCGAATCCATGGCTGCGATCACCATTTTAGATGCAATGCTCGTCAATATGAGTGCCCGCATGGATTCCATTCTCTCATTCTATAAGCGTTAAGGAGTTTTTAAGATATGTCCAAAGATATGACTTCAGGAAATCCGCTTAAGATTATCCTGCTTTTTTCCCTGCCGGTTCTGCTCGGGAATATTTTTCAGCAGTTCTATAATATGGTAGATACGATCATCGTCGGACAGTATCTCGGCGAAGATGCTTTAGCGGCAGTCGGTTCCACCGGCTGCCTGATGTTTCTTGTGCTTGGGTTTGCGAACGGGATTGCGCAGGGCTTCGGCGTTATGATTTCCCATGCGTTCGGCGCGAAGGATGATAAGCTGCTCCGCCACTACGTTGCGCTCTCGCTCATGCTCACCTTTATTGTTTCCGTACTTCTCACGGTTCCGACCTTTGCGGCATCTAAGCAGCTTCTGATCCTGATGAAGACACCGGACAATATTTTATCACTTGCAGACCGCTACATTAAAATCATTTTTGCCGGTATCATTCTCACGATGTCCTACAATGTCGCTTCCGGTATTCTGCGCGGGATCGGGGACAGCAAAACACCACTTTATTTTCTGATTCTGTCCTCGTTCTTAAATATCGTGCTGGATCTTTTCTTCATTGTTGTGGTGAAGCTTGGCACCGCCGGTGCTGCCTATGCGACGATTATCGCGCAGGGGGTCTCGGCACTGCTCTGTTTTGTTTATATGTTCCGCAAATTTGACATTTTGAAAACATCCCGGCGCGATTACTACCTCGACAGGCAGGGAGTCTTCAACATGCTTTATATCGGCATCCCGATGGCATTGAACTATTCTATTACTGCGATTGGAACAATGATTTTGCAGGGTGCTGTCAATATTTTCGGTTCGAGTGTGGTCGCGGCCTTTACCGCTGCCTCCAAGGTGGAAAATCTTGCCACCCAGACGATGCCGACACTCGGTACTGCCATAGCAACCTACTGCGGGCAGAATCTCGGTGCCGGAAAATACGAGCGTATTTACGAGGGCATGAAGAAGGGCTTCTACATCTGCTTTTTCATCGCAGCTGCCGCTTCCGCACTCTGCGTCTTCGGTGGACGCTTCATCGTGAGCTGGTTCGTAAGCAACCCTTCTGAGGAGATCTTCGATTATGCCATGCAATACTTAAATACGATCAGCTTCTGCACGCTTCCGCTCGCCTGGATCTTCCTGTATCGAAACGCCTTACAGGGGCTTAACCGCGGGCTTGTCCCGATGCTCAGCGGCGTTGTGGAAATGATCAGCCGGATTATTGTCATCGCCATCACCTTAAAGCCTTTTGGCTACTGGGCTGTGCGGCTTGCAAGCCCGATCACCTGGCTCGTTACCGGAATCCTGCTGATTGTAACCTATTTCATCTGGGAACATAAAATGCGTTCCCCTGCCTGATCCCTGGCAATATCCCATGATTTCTATATGGTTTTATTTTAGAATTTCAGTTTCTGTCCCCACTTATGGATCCCTTCCACGAGCATCGACAGATACCGTAACACCGGTTCCGTAATGATTGCAAAGATCACCATCAGCATTGCACATTGTCTCGATATCTCCGTGATCGCAAATAAGTGGCTCACAAAAAGCATGCAGAACAGCCAGCCGATCACCATGGATGCCACAAGAATTGCATGCGGTACGGTCATTGGTTTTGCAATCCTGTATAAGATCATAAAGCCGACGATCGCCACGAGGATCGTACACGAGGTTGAAACACACGCAGCATCCACGCCAAACTCCCGGCAGAAGATCACGAGTCCGCTCACCACAGCAAAATCGGTAAGTCCCGCCGGAAGCGCCTTCACAAGCACATTCGTCAGGAAATGTCCGCGTATCTGGTTCTTATTCGGCTCTAATGCCAGGAAGAACGACGGGATTCCGATCGTAAACATACTGATTAAGGACACCTGTGACGGCTCTAACGGGTAGTCTAACATGACACTCATTGAGAAGATCGCAAGAAACAGGGAGAAAATATTTTTTACAAGATACAGGCTCGCTGTCCGCTCAATATTGTTGACCACTCTCCTGCCCTCCATAACAACGGACGGCATCTTGTTGAAATCATTATCCAACAGTACAAGCTGGGATACCTGGGACGCCGCATCACTTCCCGATGCCATGGCAATACTGCAGTCGGCATCTTTCAATGCCAGAATATCGTTCACGCCGTCTCCGGTCATTGCAACCGTCTTTCCCTCGTCCTTTAAGGCATGCACTAAGATGCGCTTCTGCTCCGGTGTCACTCTGCCGAATACGGTATACTTAGAAGCTGCCCGCCGCACTGCCTCCTCACTCTGTAAAGAAGCTGCGTCCACATATTTTTCCGCATGGCGGATGCCCGCCTTCTTTGCAATCTCTGACACTGTGACCGGATTGTCCCCGGAGATGACTTTCACCTCCACACCGCGCTTTGCAAAATAAGTAAACGTATCAATAGCTCCCTCCCGGATCGCATTATTCAACATCATAAACGCACACGGACGTGCTTTTTCTGTCAGCTTCTTTCCGTCAAGCTCCCCTTCGTATTCCGCAAAAACGAGCACCCGGTATCCTCTTGCACTGTACGTCTCGATCCCGCTCTGCCACGCTCCATAGTCTTCCCTTAACACGAACTCCGGCGCGCCGATCACGTAGGAAGTGCCGTCTAAGATGGCTCCGCTGTATTTCACCTCAGAGGAGAACGGGAAGACCTTCTGCACCCGTTTCTTCTTTCCCTCTACTGTAAAATACTTTTGCAACGCTTCCATCGTCGCATTGTCACACGGAAGGGCTGCCACACAGTCTGCTAACAGTGCTGCTGCCCTCTGTTTGTCTTCTGCGATAGTCTTTGCTGCATCCTCTGCACCCGTATGCGCTTCCGGCGCTTCTTCCACGGCATCTTTCAATGCCGCAGAAAGCTCTTCCGGCAGCACAAACTGCGCGACCTCCATCTCCGGCACCGTGATCGTCCCTGTCTTGTCCACGCAGAGCACATTAACTCTCGCCAATGTCTCAATGCACTTCATGTCATGCACCAGTACTTTCTGTCTGCCAAGCCGCATAACAGATACGACCATCGCCACGCTCGCTAACAGATAAAGCCCTTCCGGAATCATGCCGAGAATTGCTGCCACCATACCAGTGACGCTCTCCCTTAACGGAGTTCCGGCAATCAGATACTGCTGTGCAAAAAGGACTGCACCTACCGGGATAATAATAAAGCCAACCGCTTTCACAAGACGGTTTAAGGAACGGATCATCTCGGACTGTTCCCCTTCCTTCGCCTTCGTCGCCTGCAGCATCAGTCCTGCTATGTATGCATCCTTCCCGACTTTTTCCAACCGTGCCACACAGCTTCCTGACACAACAAAGCTTCCCGAGAGAAGTGCTTCCTCCTCCCCTTTTCCGATCTCGTCCGTTTCGCCTGTGATAAGCGCCTCATTCACCGTCACCATTCCGGAAACAACGACCGCATCCGCCGGGATCTGATTACCCGCGGACAGCTCGATGATATCATCAAGTACCAATTCCTCCGGTACGACCTGCGTCCGCTTTCCATCCCTTATCACGGTCACCTTCGGTGTATTTAACAGTGCCAGGTCATCGAGTACTTTCTTCGACCGCAATTCCTGTATGATTCCGATCAGCGTGTTGGCGATGATGATCGGCAGAAAAGTCAGATCCCGGAATGATCCCACCAGAATCAGAAGAATGGCGATGATCAGGAAAATCAGGTTAAAATAAGTAAAAACATTTGATTTTACAATCTCTGCCGTTGTCTTTGTGGAGGAATCTACCTTCTCATTCGTGCATCCGCACGCTTTCCTCTCCTGCACCTGTGCGGCGGTAAGCCCGATCTTGGGGGATGCCTGTACGCGGGCGAGGTCAGATGCCTGCCCTGCTTCCACGGATTCTGACTCTCCCTCTGCATGCGTTCCCCCTCTGTGTGCTCCCGTTTTCTGTTTCTCGCTGTTTTTTTCCTGTCTGCTGCTCCATTTCCAGTTCATCTGCTCTCTCTTCTCTGCTTTCATCTTTTGTGTCGGCTGCCCTGCCTGGTTCTCTGTCTCCTGCATCCTGTCCTGCTTTTCCTCCACATCTGTTCTTTTTCCGTCTGTATTATCACTTTCAGTATATCCATATTTTTCAAAAAAGAAACCGAATTGCAAATGTTTAAGAAACATTTCGGATTGTTTAGATTCTTTTTATAATTACAACCGCCCATAACGCCTTCCTCTGCTTTTTCTGTTGGATGCGTCTGCAGGTGGTATTTTTCTTCCATTCAAAAAATCCTGCGAAACAAAAGATTTCTCTTTTGTCCCGCAGGATTTTCTTTTACGGACAGTGTTACTGCCGCCTTTCTTCCTGGCAATCGAATGCCCGCAAAGTATGCATTCTATTATTTATTGCTTAAGTACTCGTCAATTCCCTTTGCAGCCGCTTTTCCTGCTCCCATGGCAAGGATAACGGTTGCGGCGCCTGTTACTGCATCTCCACCGGCGTATACACCTTCCTTGGAAGTTGCACCGGTCTCCTCCTCGGCGATGATGCACTTTCTGCGGTTGATGTCAAGTCCCTTTGTCGTAGAAGAGATTAACGGGTTCGGGGAAGTTCCGAGTGACATGATCACGGTATCTGCCTCGATCTCATATTCGGATCCCGGAATCTCTACCGGGCTTCTTCTTCCGGATGCGTCCGGCTCGCCGAGTTCCATCTTAATGACTCTTGCGCCCTTTACACAGCCGTTCTCGTCTACTAACAGCTCTGTCGGGTTCTGTAACAGATCGAAGATGATGCCTTCCTCTTTTGCATGGTGTACTTCCTCTTTACGTGCCGGAAGCTCTTCCTCGCCACGACGGTATACAATATGTACCTCTGCGCCAAGTCTTCTCGCGGTTCTTGCAGCATCCATCGCAACGTTACCGCCACCGACAACGATGACCTTCTTTCCCGCCTTGATCGGTGTGTCGTAGCTGTCTAAGAATGCCTTCATGAGATTATTTCTTGTCAAAAACTCATTGGCAGAAAAGACTCCCATTGCCTGCTCGCCAGGGATTCCCATGAATCTTGGAAGTCCTGCTCCGGATCCGATGAAGACTGCCTCAAATCCCTCGTTCTCCATCAGCTCATCAATCGTAACAGATTTACCGATGACAACGTTTGTCTCAATCTTAACGCCGAGTGCTTTTACATTTTCCACCTCAGCGGCAACAACCTTCTGCTTTGGAAGACGGAACTCCGGAATACCGTATACTAATACACCGCCTGCCTGATGTAACGCTTCAAAAATAGTTACTTCATAACCGAGCTTTGCAAGATCTCCTGCACAGGTAAGACCTGCCGGGCCGGATCCGATGACTGCCACTTTGTGTCCATTCATCTTCTCTGCTTTCTTCGGCTTAATGCCGTGCTCTCTTGCCCAGTCAGCTACGAATCTCTCTAACTTACCGATGGATACCGGATCTCCTTTGAATCCACGGATACATTTTCCCTCACACTGTGTCTCCTGCGGACATACACGGCCGCAGACTGCCGGAAGCGCACTTGACTCGCTGATAATATGGTAAGCAGCCTCGAAGTTCCCTTCCTTCACCTCTGCGATAAATCCCGGAATATTGATGGAAACCGGGCATCCTTTCATACACTGTGCATTCTTGCAGTTTAGACAGCGGGCTGCCTCTGCCATTGCTTCTTCTTCGTTATATCCTAAACATACTTCCTCAAAATTCGCTGCACGAACGGCTGGCTCCTGCTCACGAACCGGAACTCTTGTTAATACGTCCATTT
>CAKRFH010000023.1:0-28468 GCA_934320555.1 uncultured Roseburia sp. | reverse complement strand
CTGGGCTTAGCAGTAATATGGATGATTACTTTGATATTGACGAAGCAGTATTGGTTGAATTACCAGACTGACAACTTCCAGTTTGTCAATTACAGGTGACATTGAAAGAGCCAGCCCATTCAAGGTGCTGGCTATTTCAAAAATTCCATTCTAATAAATTGCACGACAACTTATCAAAAAATAAGTTTCTCATTAGCGAAAAATGAATAAAAAATGTATAAAAATGGCAAAAACGAATAATTATAAGGGTTTATGCATTAGACACACATTTGTAAAAAGGGAGATAAAATATTGCAAAATAGATAAAATATTATCTTATAAGGAATGTATAAATAACAGGTAAATATAAGAAAATTACAAAGACAACTACAGTGAGAAGAGTATTCAGATAAAACAACGGATATAATAAAACTTTAAAGAATAAGGAGAGCACGAAAATATGGACGCACTCGTATGGGAAACAGCCGAAGAATTAGACCAGAAACTGGCAGGACGGATCCGGAATATCCGAAAGAGAAGATCTATCTCACAGCAGAAGTTAGCGGATATGAGCGGTGTCAGCTACGGCTCCATCAAACGTTTTGAGACAACCGGACAGATTTCATTGGTTTCCCTTACAAGGATTGCCATGGCACTTGGGATTGCAGACGAGCTGCGGACTATTTTTTCACAGGTTCCATACCGGAATATTCAGGAGGTAATCAATGAGACAAGATAAGGTGTTGCAGGTTTTACTTGATGACCGGCTGGTGGGGACGCTTGCGTTGACAGCAGATCATAAGGCGGCATTTGAATATGCAGAGGAATGGCTGGAAAAGGGCTTCTCGATCAATCCATTTTCGATTCCTCTGCGAAGTGGTGTATTTGTTCCACCAAGAGATTATTTTGAAGGCTTATTTGGTGTGTTTGCAGACAGTCTGCCGGATGCCTGGGGAAAACTTTTGCTAAGGCGCCTTTTGAAAGAAAAGGGGATGGACGCAGATGAGCTGACTGTGTTGGACAGGCTTGCAATCGTGGGGGAGTCTGGTATGGGAGCGCTGTATTATCACCCACAGAAGGAGTTTTATGAGAAAAAGAATCTGACAGACCTTGATGAACTTGCAGGACAGTGTCAGAAGATTCTGAATACAGAATATTCGGACAAATTGGATGAATTGTACCGACTAGGTGGAACGAGTGGCGGAGCCAGACCGAAAATCATGACACAGATAGACGGAGAAGACTGGATTATCAAATTCCCAACGCATGTAGACGGGAAAGATGCGGGGAAAATGGAATATGAATACGCACTCTGCGCCAGACAGTGCGGAATTGATATGAGTGAAGTACGTCTGTTTCCATCTTCGCAATGCAAGGGGTATTTCGGGACAAAACGGTTTGACAGAAGAGTGGTGAACGGAACGGTAAAACGGATCCATATGCTGACAGCAGCGGCATTGTTAGAGCTTGATTTTACACAGCCGAGCCTGGATTACCATAGTCTGATGAAGCTGACAAAGATCCTTACGGGAAATAGTGAGACAGATCTGGAAAATATGTATCGGCGCATGTGTTTCAATGTATTTGCGCATAACCGGGATGACCATTCCAAGAACTTTACCTATTTGTATGAGACAGAGAATGGTCAATGGAGGCTTGCCCCGGCATATGACCTGACCTACAGTAACACCTATTATGGAGAACATACGACTTCTGTGAATGGAAATGGCAGAAATCCGGGAATGAAGGAACTGATAGAAGTTGGGAAAAAGGCGGGAATGAAGAAGGACAGGTGCGAAGACCTTGCAGAAGAGATCAGAGGCTGCGTACAGGAGATGCTGGAAGAGTATTTGTAGATTAGGATGTCTTATTGAAAAAATATCGCTCAAAATGAAACAGAAAACAATTTTACACAGATTATACATAAGGCAGCTATGCATTTTACATAGCTGCCTTATGTTAATATATGCGGGAAACTGCACACGGAAACACAGATAATGACAGACAGCCTGGAAACCAGATAAAAAGCAGACCATAGAAAAAAGAGTTTTATTGTGAAAGAGGGGATGAGTAATGGGAGAAACGAAAGCAAGTGAAGAGAAGAAAAATAAAATAGAAACCGAAAAGAAACCGGAACAAAAACCAGAGCCGAAAGAACCAGAAAAGAAGCCGGAGAAAAAACCAGCCCAAAAACAGGAACAAAAGCTGGAAACAAAACAGGAACCAAAGGCGCAGGACATCCGGAATCTAAAGGAGAAAATAGAAGCCCCAATGCGCCAGCGCACCTACCAGTATGCGATCGACGTCGTACTTGCGAAGCTGCGGCTGATCGATGCGCAGTTGTCCGGAAAGAGCAACAGGCCTTTGGTACGCACTTTCAGCAGCCGGATCAAAACGACAGACAGTATTGTGAAAAAATTAATCCGTAAGGAACGAGAGGTAACTTTTCAAACAGCGGTGGACACCTTAAATGATATCGCGGGCGTCCGCGTAGTCTGTTACTTTTTTGACGATATCTACCGCATTGCAGAGCAGGTGCGCAGGCAGAAGGATATCAAGATCCTGAAAGAAAAAGACTATGCAAAGAAGCCGAAGAAAAGCGGCTACCAGAGCCTTCATCTGATCGTGGAGGTGCCGGTTGTCTACGGCGACAAGACACAGAATGTCCGTGTGGAGATCCAGATCCGCTCGGTTGCAATGGATTACTGGGCAGAGCTTGACACACAGATGTGTTACAAGAAGGATGCCGGACAGTTAGAGGCTGTAGAGAAGGCAACCAGAGAGTATGCGGATGTGATTGCAGGGGTTGACAAGAAGATGTTAGAGTTGCGCAAGAAGATCCAGAAGATGTGACCGCTGAGGCAGACAGGAAGAAGCCGTAATTGTCAGAGCGGGCAGCAGAGAAAGAGGCAGCGGATACTGGAAAGTTGTAAGAGCAGAGATAAAAACAGAAGGAAGAATAAAAATATGTCAGAAAAAGAGAAAAAACAGAAATGTTACGCAAACCGGGAGCTTTCCTGGTTAAAATTCAACGAGAGAGTGTTAGACGAAGCAGCAAGCCATCATGTGCCGCTCTGTGAGAGAATGGCATTTTTCTCCATTTTCCAGAGCAACTTAGACGAGTTCTTCATGGTGCGTGTCGGTGCATTATATGACCAGATGCTTGCAGACAGGGAAGCGAGGGAAAATAAGACCTGGATGACAAGTGAGGAACAGCTGAAAGCGATTTTTGAGAAGACAAGAATTATTTCCCAGAGAAGGGACTACATTTACAAACAGTACATGGAGGAGCTGTCTGAGCAGGGTGTGAAGCTTTTAAACTTTATGGATATGCTTCCGGAGGACAAGCTTTTTCTGGAAAAATATTTTGAAAATGCGATCCTGCCGCTGCTATCCCCGCAGGTGATTGGAAAAAAACAGCCGTTTCCGTTCCTGAAAAATAAAGAAATTTATGCGGTAGTGGTACTTGGCGGCAAGAAAGGGGATAAGCTTGGCATTATCCCGTGCAGCAATGATGTGTTCAAACGTCTGATCCCGGTACCGTCAGAACCGAACCACTATATTTTAGTGGAGGAGCTGATCCTGCACTACCTATCAAAAGTATTTGAAAAATATGAGGTGAAGAGCAAATCTCTGATCCGGATCATCCGAAATGCGGATATTGATGTGGATGAGGCATTTTACGATGAGGATCTGGATTACAGGGACTGCATGAAGAAGCTCATCAGCACGAGAAAGAAGCTCTGCCCGGTCAAATTAGAGCATTCGAGAGTGTTAGACGATACTGTGATCGAGCGACTGCGCAAAGAGCTTGGTCTGTTCCCGGATCAGGTATTCCATACCGAGATCCCGTTAGAGCTTTCCTTCCTGTTCCAGATCCAGAATACGTTAAGGGACCGCAAAGAACTTTTCTATGAGAAACGGATTCCACAGAATTCCCCGGAATTTGTGGATAAAGAATTAATGATCGACCAGATCCGTGGAAAAGACAAATTGCTGTCTTACCCATATGAGAGTATGAAGCCATTTATCCGCCTGTTAAAAGAAGCCGGAAGCGACGAGCGTGTCGTCTCCATCAAGATGACGTTATACCGTGTGGCAAGGGATTCCCAGATTGTGGAGGCTTTAATTGACGCTGCGGAAAATGGAAAAGAGGTTGTGGTGCTCGTGGAGCTGCGCGCCCGCTTCGACGAGGAAAACAACATCGAATGGTCACAGCGCTTAGAGGATGCAGGCTGCCGCGTAATCTATGGAATTGACCATATTAAGGTACATTCCAAGCTTTGCCAGATCACCTATCTGTCAGATGGCGAAGTGCATTATATCACACAGATCGGAACCGGAAATTACAATGAAAAAACATCGAAGTTGTATACAGACCTCTCCCTTATGACGGCAGACCAGAAGATCGGCGAGGAAGCAGCGGAAGTGTTCCAGAAGCTCTGTCTCGCCCAGACAATGGATCAGACGAAATATTTGCTTGTGGCACCGAAATGCCTGCAGAATAAGCTGATCGACATGATCGGGGAAGAAATCGAGAAGGCGAAAGAGGGAAAGGAAGCCTATATCGGGGTGAAGATGAATTCCCTGACCGACAAAAAACTGATCGAGAAGCTGATCGAAGCGTCCATGGCGGGTGTGCAGATCGACCTCATCGTCCGCGGCATCTGCTGTCTGATCCCGGGAATAAAAGGCTATACGGAGCATATTCAGGTGATCAGCATCGTGGGCAGATACTTAGAACATTCCAGAATCTACATTTTCGGAAAAGGAGAGGACTGCAGAGTCTATATTGCATCCGCAGACTTCATGACGAGGAATACGACAAAGCGTGTAGAAGTCGCAGCCCCGGTGTACGATGCGGATATTAAAAACAGGATTTTAGAGAGTTTCCAGCTCATGTTAAGGGATAACGTAAAGGCAAGCGTGTTGAAAGCGGATGGCAACTATTACCACAGGGATTCCGATGGAATCCAGCTGAATGCACAGGAATACTTCTTTGCGGATGCTTACCGGAAGGCGGAGTATCAGAAGGAAAGTTTGCGGAAAGAGTAGAACAGGGCAGCTATGTTTTTTGACATAGCTGCCCTGTTCTGTAAATGAGAGACTTTTTCATCTGCCAATTTTTTCTTGACTTTTTTTACTGTTCTAAAATATAGTATTAGAGTTAGTTGAAACGAACTAAAGCGGAACAGAAATAAGAAGTCAGGAATAAAAGAAATGAATCTGAAAAAAGCAATCGCAGGCGTCTGTCTGGGAGTCTTGCTGCTCACCGGAGGATGCGGTCAGAACCAGTCAAATACACAACAAAAACAGGATACAACAGAACAAAATACAACACAGGCGCAGGAAGCGGCTGGGGTAGAGACAGAAGCATCATCAGAGAATGGCGATCCGTCACAGGAAGAGGCTTCCAGAGATATTTTCGCGATGGACACGTACATGTCCGTCACGGCATTCGGGGAAAACGCAGATGCAGCCGTGGATGCGGCGCAGGCGGAGATCGAGCGGTTAGACGCGATGCTCTCCACAGGAAACGGGGACAGTGAGATCGCAAAGTTAAACGTGAGCGGTACGGCAGAGCTCTCCGCGGATGCCGGATATCTGGTGGAACGTGCACTGGAGTTATATACAGAGACAGACGGGGCATTCGATATTGCCATCTATCCGGTGATGGAGGCATGGGGATTTCCGAGCCAGAACTATCAGGTGCCATCGGAAGATGTGTTACAGGAGCGGCTGACGCTTGCGGATGCATCGAAAGTCAGCTACGATGCGGACAGCCGGGAGATTTCTTTTGGCGAAGCGGGCATGGAGATTGATCTCGGGGGAATCGCGAAGGGTTATACTTCAGCGCGGATTATGGACATTTTCCGGAGTTACGGTATTACAAGTGGTCTTGTAAACCTTGGCGGTAACGTGCAGGTGCTTGGCACGAAGACTGACGGAAGTAAATGGCGGGTTGCCGTGCAGAGCCCGGACGATGAGAGTGATTATCTCGGTGTCTTAAGTGTTTCTGATAAGGCGGTTATCACCTCAGGCGGCTACGAGCGCTATTTTGAACAGGATGGAATCACCTATCACCATATCATCGATCCGAAGACCGGTTATCCGGCGGAAAATGGTCTGAAATCTGTCACAATTGTGAGCGCAGACGGGACATTGGCGGATGGGCTTTCCACTTCCCTTTTCATCATGGGGGAGGAGAAAGCGGCAGAGTTCTGGCGCATGCACAGTGACGAGTTTGATGCAATCCTTTTGACGGATGACGGAACAATTTACGTGACAGAGGGGATCGCGGATGATTTTTCTACGGAGCTTCCGGCAGAGGTCATCAGCAGATAGGAGAAAATGAGTTATGGATATGAGAGAGATTCTGAAAAAAGCAAAAGTGCTGTCACCGCTTCTGTCAGTTGTACTGCTCGGTGCGTGTGTGGCTGGCTCTTTAAGCGGCTATGAACCTCCGGTTTATGCAGCGCAGGAGGATGTGGCAGATACAGAGAGTGCAGAGGAAGTCGAAGCAGTTGTGGAAGAAACGGAGGAAGTGACAGAAACTACAGAGGAAATCGAGGCAAAAATCACAGGAAGCTTTGATTTGAAAGATGGTGTTTACCGCGGAACGGGAACCGGATTTGCCGGGGACATCACGGTAGCGGTGCAGATCAAAGACAAGCAGATCACTTCCATCGAGGTTGTGAGCACTTCAGATGACGCGGCATTTTTTAACCGCGCGAAAGCTGTACTTGACAGCATGATCGAGAAACAGACTTACAACGTAGATACCGTATCCGGTGCTACGTTCAGTTCGAAGGGACTGATCAGTGCCGTGAAAAATGCGCTGACAGGAACGAAGAGCAGCGGCACGGCAGTGACAAAGAAAGCATTTACCGGCGAAAAAGGAATCTTCGAGGTGGCAGACGGTGTCTATGAGGGTGAGGGAATCGGATTTGGAGGACTTACGAGAGTGTCGGTTGAGGTGTCCGGTCAGCAGATCACAGCGATCAACATTTTGAGCCAGTCCGATGATGCATCTTTTTTTAACCGCGCGAAAGCGGTGATCGATGAGATCTTAGAGGCGCAGACATTAGATGTGGATACCGTATCCGGCGCGACATTCAGCTCAAGGGGCATCATCAATGCCGTGAAAAATGCGCTGACCGGTGTGCAGGACAACAGTGAGGCCGGAAACGTACACTCCGGTGCACAGGCTGCCTCCGGAAGCTCTTCTTCGATCTCGAAGGTAGATGAGACAGCGAACACTTACAAAGACGGCATCTATGAGGGAACCGGAACTGGCTTCGGCGGCGAGATGAAGGTTCAGGTCACAATCCGGGAAGGTAAGATTGCGGCGATCGAAATTCTGGAAAATAAAGATGGCAGCAGCTACATGGAGAAAGCGTCTGCGTTAATCGATACGATTCTTTCCACGCAGAGCACAAACGTGGATACGGTGTCAGGTGCTTCTTACAGCTCCGCCGGAATTATCCAGGCAGTGCGGAATGCATTAAGCAAAGCGTCAGGCAGTGCCGATGATGCAGATTCGGATGGGAAAGACGGTCAGGAGACAATCACCGGAACCGTGCCTTACAAAGAGGGCATTTATTATGGAACAGCTGAGGGCTACAGCGGCGATGTGAGTGTGGCAGTGGTCATCCAGGATCAGACAATCAAGGCAATCCTTGTGACTGAGACATCAGACGATGAAGAATTTTTCAACCGCGCAATGGAAGTGGTGAAAAATATCGTAAAGAAACAGAATACAGAGGTTGATCTCGTATCCGGTGCGACCTACAGCTCAAACGGACTGTTAAATGCAGTAAAACAGGCATTACAGCAGGCCGAGAAGGCGACAAACGGGGAAGATATTACAGTAAAACCGGATACCACAAAGCTTGCGGAAGCGATTGCAAACGCAGAGCAGCTTACAGAAGAGGAATACACGGAGCTCTCATGGATGGTATTACAGATCCGGTTAGAGGATGCGAAGGAAGCATTAGAGGAGACAGACCAGAAGGTGATCGACAGGGCGCTTGAGAAGTTAAACCGTGCCGTGCTTTCACTGAAGAAAAAAGATACCGGCGACAATCCGGCGGAGGACAGCATCTATATCGATGGAACTTATGCAGTGACCGTGCCGTGCGAGCCGGATGAAGATGAGGACTTTGAAGCCTATAACCTCAGCATGAATGTGACGATCTTAAATGACCGGATTATAGATATTACAGATGTAATTAGTGATGGAGATAAGACAAACGACAGATATATCAAAAATGCCGCAAACGGTACCTCCACAAAAGAGGGAATGATTTCCAAAATTGTGAATAAGGGATTGCCGGAAGAGGTGGATACCGTATCCGGCGCGACCTGCTCCTCCAATGCGATCATCGAAGGATGCAGACAGGCATTAGAACAGGCAAAACGCCAACAGAAGATGGAGGCTGCAGAGTAATGAAAGATTTTTGGATCAGGGTAATCTGCGTGGCGGCTGTGATAGAACTTCTGACCAATTACAATTCTGTCCTTGCGGCGCGAGCCAAAGACGAAGAGATTGCAAGATTGGAATACGAGATGATACAGGCAAAGTCGGAGGGCAGCAGTGCAGCCGATGAGAGCGTGTATCAGGATGGTACTTATCAGGGCGAGGCAGATGGCTTTGGCGGAACGGTTGCCGTTGAGGTGACGATTGAAAATGGAAAAATAACAGGAATTGAGGTCACAAGTGCCGAGAATGAGGACGGAGCGTACCTGTCCATGGCAAAAGACATCATTCCGAAAATCATAGCGACGCAGAGCGCGGACGTGGATACGATCAGCGGTGCCACATTCAGTTCAACCGGAATTAAGAATGCTTCACAGGAAGCTTTGGAAAAGGCGGTGAAGTAAATGGAGAAATTTGAACTTTCAGCAAAACAGATCAAAAAAATACATGTCTGGTTGCGGGCAGCAATCCAGCTGCTCTACTTTATCTTCCTGCCGTCCGTGTATACAGCGGCGTTTGCGGGTGTGAAATACATTTTCACACAGCTTGGGGCAGGGCAGCAGGTCGCGATGACTTCATTCGTGACAATCCTGGTTGTGGTCTGCGGTTACACCTTTTTATTTGGCAGGTTTTTCTGCGGTTTCGCCTGTGCGTTCGGCACACTAGGGGACGCCGTACATGCGTTATACCGTTTTATTTTTAAAAAATTGAAAAAAAAGCCGGTTCTGCTTCCGGAAAAATGGACACGCAGGCTGGATAAACTGAAATATGTGTTGCTCGCACTGATCGCATTACTCTGCTATGCAGGGGTGTATGGAAAGGCGAAAGGGACGAGCCCATGGGATGTCTTTTCCATGATTCATGCCGGTAACTTCAAGCTTGGCGGCTATCTGGTGGGACTTGCCCTGTTGCTTGTGATTCTCGTTGGAATGTGCTTGGAGGAGCGATTCTTCTGCCGGAACCTCTGCCCAATGGGAGCGGTATTCTCACTGCTTCCGGTGCTGCCATATTTTGCGTTGCACCGCAGCCGGGAGAACTGTATCAAAGGCTGTCAGGCATGTACGAGAAAGTGTCCGTCAGGCATCGGACTTCCGGAGGACGACTCGATCCGGGTGGAAGGGGACTGCTTCCAGTGCCAGAAATGCATCGACACCTGCCCGAAGGGGAATATCCATCTTGGAATCAAGGTGCTCTCCGGGAATGAGATCTGGTTTACGGTTTTCAGGGCGGCGTTATTGGCGGCGGTTCTTTCGTTTGCAGGGGTGTGAACGTCAATTGTGAAACTCCAATCTAGGCTGTGAAGATTGTGATTGATGTCCACCCCCATAAGAAGACACGTTCTCACTCTGCGTCGCTCGCAGCGGTACTAAGCTTGCAGGCGCGCATTGATAGACTATTGACTAGCCACTGCTGTTACTGCGCGCCTGCGAGCTAAGAACCGGCGGCTCCTCAAGGTCTTCTTATGGGGCCGGACATCAATCGCAATCCAATATACATTTTCTAAGAGTTTCACAATTAACGATCGAGCATAATATTAAGAGGGAAAAATGGAATATTTGATTAAGAAGAAAGACTTCCTGTTCGGCGGCGGAATACTGGCGGTCGCGCTTGTCTTATTTCTGGTCATGAAAGTGACCGGGAGCGAAGCTGGAAACCGGATACAGGTTACAGTGGATGGGGAAGTGTATGGAACTTACTCCCTCACGGAGGATCAGGTGATCGAGGTGAAGGAGGGGAATTTTTACAACCGCATCCGCATTGAGGATGGAGAAGCCTACATGGAAGAGGCAAACTGTCCGGACGGTTACTGCGAGAGGCAGGGAAAGATCAGCAGCGGGGCACAGACGATTGTATGCCTGCCGCATAAGCTGGTGGTGGAAGTGTTGGAGACAGATGACATATCAGGGGACAGCGGAGAAAACAGTGCGCCGGATGTGATTGCAAAGTGAACCTTAAAAACGGCAGATTTATTATCAGCCGGGTAAAAGGGGTTTATCCTGGAAAATAGGGCAATAGCGGGGGCAAGAGCTTCCCGGATGCGTGATAACAAAACAGATAAAATGATTATAGATGAAAGGTTACAGAATGACGAATCAGAGTAAGAAAATCGCCAATATGGCAATGCTTGTGGCAGTCGCAATGATTTTCAGCTATGTGGAGAGCCTCATCCCGATCAACTTCGGGGTGCCGGGCATGAAGCTTGGAATTGCCAATCTGGTCACGGTGACAGGACTTTACTTCCTGGCAGTTCCGGAGGTAATGGCGGTCGTTGCCATGCGCGTGCTTCTGACCGGGTTCCTGTTCGGAAACGGCATGTCGATTGTATACAGCCTTGCAGGTGGACTGCTCAGTGTGCTTGTCATGGCTGGCATGAAGAAGCTGAAAGGGTTTTCCATTATTGGAATCAGCATGGCGGGAGGAATCGCACACAATATCGGACAGCTGGCAGTTGCCACGTTAGTCGTGGAAAATCTAAAGCTCATCTACTACCTTCCGGCGCTTTTGATCGCAGGGGCGGTAACCGGATTCCTGATCGGGTTAGTCAGCGGCAAGCTGCTTGCGGTTGTGAAAAAGGAAGCAGTAAAATCACTGAAAACTATATAGAAAATGGTGCGGAATGTGCACTGCCACATTCCTTATTTTAAGATTATAGGTTAGCATACACTAACTTAATAATAAATTTTATCAATAATTTAATGATCATAAGGAGGAAGCAATGAAAAGAAAAAGCTTAGCTAAAATTCTGACAATGACGATGATCGCGTCTATCGTGACAAGTCTTTGCCCGGCTACGTTGTATGCGGCTACCGGAAATGAAGTGGCGAAGGATGGAACGTATACGAGCACGAAGCATGTTACAGATGAGGGAGAACAGGGATGGAGCGAGTATAATGTGGAAGTCTCTGTTAGTGTAAGTGGAGGAAAAATAAAAAACATCGAAGTAACACCGGATGAATCATATGATTCGGAGAGTAATGAATTCTATGATTGGGCAAAAGATGGAAGAACGAAAAAAAATGGTACTTTTTATCCAGGGTATAGCTCTCTTGTAGATAAAGATGCAACAGAAGATACAATCAAAGGTTGGGATTCAGTCAGTGGTGCAACTTGTACTTCTAAAGCAGTAAAGGAAGCCCTTCTCGAAGCAATCAACTCTGCACCGGTAGCAGGCTCTGAAACAGAAGCAGTAAAAACAGAAAATCTTAAAGCTGCCATCGCGGCAGCCAGAGAATTAAAAGAATCTGATTACACAGCAGAAAGCTGGGCATCCATGCAGACAGCATTAACAGCAGCAGAGGCAGCGCTCACAGCAGAGAGCCAGGATGCAGTTGACAAGGCAACAACAGCATTGAATGATGCAGTAGCAGCACTTGTAAAAGCAGATGAGTATACTTACGTATATGCAGGCTTAAGCTGGGCAGAATACTGGGCAGCAGAAGGTGTACAGGCAGCGGGAAGTACAGCAACATCTGATGAGGCAGATTCCAGGGGAGAATATGACAAGGGAGCTTTTGATACCGTTACAAGAGCAACCACAAGCCATGGACTTCACAGAGGAAGCTTCCAGTGCAATGAAGTGATCAAAGCGGAGAATGGAAAAGAATACAATGTTTCTTACTGGACAGATAAAGAGAATGCTGTCCTGACAGATGGAAGCAAGATTAATTTTAAAAAGGGAACTATCACAGAAGAGTCCGGTGATACCACAACCATGACAGAGTATGATGTATTAGGCCTGAAATATGTTCCGGTAAAAGTAAAGACATCTGATCTTGCAGATTTAAAAGCAAGCCACAGAGTCATCGAAAATGGCAGCACTCTGGAAGGCGGGTGTACAGAGGAAAATTTAGTTAGCTATACAGGTCTGACCGCAAATGTAACAGAGAACACAAACGGATTAAAGACAGCTACAAAGAATGAAGACGGAGGCTTCAGTTTTTCTGCAAAAGTCACAGGAACAGAGTCCGGAATCAAGGATCAGGCATTAAAGACAGCACCGTCAGCAGAAGAGGTTGGCCTTACGGTAAAGGATGCAAAAGGAAGCTACGGTGAATTCTTAAGGGTGGATCTGACAAAAAACTCTGTTGACCTTGGCTCCAATATGCAGACTGTAACATGGAAGTATTATGGTGATGATGACACCTATCAGAATGTAAAGGCTACATACGGAACAAAGTTTGCGGCAGATAACTGGATGCACAAATCCAAGGGAATCCAGCTTACCCTTACGAAATCAGCACGTTGTACACTTCCGGAAGGAACCGATGGAACAGGATACTGGACAATCACAATTTCTGCTCTTGGATATGAAGATGTAACATATCAGTTCCAGGCAACAAGCAAAAATGTTGTAGGAGCAGTTGAGAAAGAAGTAGATACCGCAAAACTGGAAGCAGCAATTGCAAAAGCCGAAAGCTTAAAAGAGAGCGATTACACAGCAGCAAGCTGGGCAGCAATGCAGACAGAGCTTGGCGAAGCAAAAGATGAGCTGGCAGCAAAGCACTCCCAGGCAGCAGTGGATGAAGCAACCGAGCACTTAAATGCAGCTATCAATGCACTTGAAAAAGCAGCTGTTGAAAACGAGTATACTTATGTATATGCAGGCTTAAGCTGGGCAGAGTACTGGGCAGCAGAAGATGTACAGGCAGCAGGAGATGCAACTTCTTCTAAAGACTTAGATTCCAAGGGAGAGCTGGACAAGGGAGCTTTTGATACTGTTACAAGAGCAACTACAAACCACGGACTTCACAGAGGAAGCTTCCAGTGCAATGCAGTGATCAAAGCAGAGAATGGAAAAGAATACAATGTCTCTTACTGGGAGAGTGATGGAATAGGAAAAACAGCTGTCCTGACAGACGGAAGCAAGATTAAGTTTGAAAAAGGAGCAATCACAGAGTTAGCTTCCGGAGAGACCACAACCATGACAGAGTATGATGTATTAGGTCTGAAATATGTTCCGGTAAAAGTGAAGACATCTGATCTGGAAGCACTGAAAGCAAGCCACAGAGTCATTGAGAACGGAAGCACTCTCGAAGGTGGATACACAGAAAACAAACTGAACGGATATACAGGTCTGATCGCAAATGTAACAGAGAATACAAACGGCTTAAAGACAGCTACAAAGAAGGAAGACGGAAGCTTCAGCTTCTCTGCAAAGGCAGCAGGAACAGAATCTGGAATTAAGGATCAGGCATTAAAGACTGCACCGACTGCAGAAGCAGCAGGACTTACCGTGACACCGGCTTCCAAGGCAGAACCTTATGGATGCTTCCTCAGAGTAGACCTGACGGGAGATTATGGGGATCTTGGATCTAACATGCAGACCGTAACATGGAAGTACTACGGAGATGATTCCACATATCAGGATGTAAAAGCAACTTACGGAACAAAATTTGCAGCTGACAACTGGATGCACAAATCCATGGGAATCCAGCTCGGTCTTACCGATTCTTTACGTTGCCAGCTTCCGGCAGGAACAGACGGAACCGGAAACTGGACAGTTACAATCGGAGCTCTTGGCTATGAAGATGTAACCTACAAGTTCCAGACAACAAGCGAGAATATCGTACCTGATTCTGATGAAGAGATCAGCACAACAGCGCTGGAAGCAGCGATTGCAAAAGCAGAAGGCTTAAAAGAGAGCGACTACACAGCAGCAAGCTGGGCAAATATGCAGACAGAGCTTGGCGAAGCAAAAGATGAGCTAGCAGCAAAGCATTCCCAGGCAGCAGTGGATGAAGCAACCGAGCACTTAAATGCAGCAATTGCAGCCCTCGAAAAAGTCGAGCAGCCGGCAACCGTTGATACAGCCGCATTAGAGACAGCCATCTCCGAATCGGAAAAACTGAAAGAAACTGATTACACGGCAGAGAGCTGGACAGCATATCAGGCAGCACTTCAGAGTGCAAGAGCTGCTCTGGAAGTAAAGGAAAGCCAGGAAGCAGTTGACGCAGCAAAGGCAGCGTTAGATGCAGCAAAAGCCGGACTTGTAAAGGCATCCGACAGCAATAATAGCGGAGATAACGGTAACAATAATGGCGCCGACAATGGCAACAACGGAAGTAACGGCAACAACAATGGTGCCGACAATGGCAACAACGGAAGTAATGGCAACAATAACGATGCCAATAATGGTAATGGAAACACCAACAATAACAACTCCAACAATGGGAATACAACCACCACAACAGACAACGCGAACGGAACTGCAACATCAAACGCAGAGACAGCAGGTTCTCCTGCAACCGGAGATGTCGCAGGTAACGTAGCAAGCGGCCTCGGCTGGTTAGGACTTGCATTATCCTCCCTTGGAGCAGGCCTCGGCGGAGAGTTCTGGAAGAGAAAGAAACGTAAATAAGAAGCAGCTTTTATAAGATTGTTTCTCACATAAAAAGAAATAGCATCCCACCGACCAAAGTGAATGCTATTTCCTAACTGAATTATCATTTTACTGAGGGCAAATCGGATATTACATCCGATTACCTTTCTGACTAGATTATACACTTGGGCACTTGAGAAATCAAGTGCCCTTTTTGTTCATGACAATACTTGACAAGCTGAGCTTTTGCTCACTTGTAGAATGTTCGCGGAGTGTGCATTCTATTGTTTACCCCCATTTTACAGATGTTTTACACTCCAGTGAGTTTGCATTTTACATTCCTCCCTTAAAGTAGTCCTTGTCGATGAGACAGAGAATAATAAAAAAGATGGGAAAAGCAAGATCCCATGAGAAGATTTGGAGGAAAATCAAAATGAAAAAGAAAGTAATCAGTATGTTCGTAACAGGTATGTTAGCAGTCAGCATGTTAGCCGGATGCGGTTCTGACAATACAGCAACAGATACCAACACAACAACAGATGCAGCCGCAGATACAACAGCTGACACAGCAGCAGAGGACGCACAGGCTGACAACACAGCAGACTTTGATACAAGCGAATATGTAAACGTATTATCCCGTGAGGATGGATCCGGTACAAGAGGCGCCTTCATCGAGTTATTCGGAATTGAGGAGAAAGATGCAGACGGAAATAAAGTAGACAACACAACAGACGAAGCAATCATCACAAACAGCACTTCCGTTATGCTTACCTCTGTAGCAAGTGACGAATATGCGATCGGCTATGTATCCCTTGGATCTTTAGATGACACTGTAAAAGCAGTTGATATCGATGGAGCAGCAGCAAACGTTGAAAACATCAAAAACGGATCTTATACGATCGCAAGACCATTCAACATCGCAACAAAAGGGGATGTGAGCGAAGCTGCACAGGATTTCATCAACTACATCATGAGTGCAGAAGGCCAGGCAGTCATCACAGATGCCGGTTATATCGGATCTGACGATGCAGCAGCATTCGAATCCAACGGAGCAGCAGGTAAAGTGAAAGTCAGCGGTTCTTCTTCCGTAACACCGGTTATGGAGAAATTGATCGAGGCTTACAAAGCAGTCAATGACGGTGTAGAGATCGAGCTTCAGGAAAGCGATTCCACAACAGGTATGACAGATGCAGCAGAAGGAACCAGTGATATCGGTATGGCTTCCCGTGAATTAAAAGATTCTGAGACAGAGCAGGGACTTACTGCAACCACAATCGCTATGGATGGTATCGCAGTTATCGTAAACTTAGACAATCCAACCACAAATCTTACCTCTGACCAGGTAAAAGGAGTTTATGTTGGCGATATCACTTCCTGGGATGAACTTTCTAAATAAGTAGTACAGAGCGGTTATTGACAGAAACAGAATTTACAGGAAAGGGACCGGAAGACAGATGCCGGTCCCTTTCGGATAAGGAAATCTATGAATAAGATAAAAGAAAAACTCATGGAATTTGTATTCCTTTTTACAGCAGTCATCTCGATCGTAGCGGTCGTACTGATCTGTGTGTTCCTGTTTGCAAACGGAGTACCGGCAATGCAGAAGATTGGATTTGCCAATTTCCTGACAGGAACAAGATGGAAACCGGGAAATGATCTGTACGGAATTTTCCCGATGATCATCGGAAGTATTTATGTAACCGGCGGTGCGCTTTTGATCGGAGTGCCGATCGGAATCCTGATGTCGATCTTCATGGCAAGATTTTGCCCGGACCATTTACATAAGATTTTAAAGCCGATCGTAGACCTGTTAGCAGGTATCCCGTCCATCGTATACGGTTTCTTCGGTCTGGTTGTGATCGTTCCGTTTATCCGGACACATTTCAAAGGAAACGGACAGAGCATCTTAACAGCAGCGATCCTTCTCGGAATCATGATCCTGCCGACCATCATCAGTGTATCGGAATCTTCGATCCGCGCGGTGGAAGAAAGCTATTACGAAGGTGCACTGGCACTTGGTGCCACACATGAACGAAGCGTATTTACAGTCGTAGTGCCGGCGGCAAAGTCCGGTGTGTTTGCAGCGATCGTATTAGGCGTCGGACGTGCGCTTGGCGAGACAATGGCAGTTATGATGGTAGTCGGAAACCAGGCGAGAATCCCGGACAGCATTTTCAAAGGGGTGCGTACCCTGACCACGAATATCGTACTTGAGATGGGTTACGCGACAGACCTTCACAGGGAAGCGCTGATCGCAACGGGTGTGGTACTGTTCGTATTCGTCCTGATTATCAATATTTCATTTTCCATTCTGAAAAGACGTGGAAACAAGTAGAACGGAGGAATCAATTATGGAGAAAGAAATCACTCCTATCAATAAGCTGTCGTGGAGCGATAAATTAAAATCTTATACAAAGCATCCGGGTTCCTTTGTGTTACTGCTTCTCGTTTCCATTTCCGCAGTGCTGACGGTAACCGTATTGATCTATCTGGTCGGGTATATCCTGATTCACGGCGTCCCATATCTGAAGCCGGAGCTTTTTTCCTTTACTTACAATTCGGACAATGTGTCCATGATGCCGGCGATCATTAACACGGTCACGATGGTGCTTCTGGCATTGCTATTCTCAGTTCCGTTCGGAATTGGGGCAGCCATTTATCTGGTGGAATATGCAAAAAAAGGAAATAAATTAGTGGAGCTTGTCCGTGTCACAGCAGAGACACTGACCGGTATTCCTTCGATCGTATATGGTCTGTTCGGTATGCTGTTTTTCGTGAGGGCATTGGGCTGGGATTACTCCATGTTAGCCGGTGCGGCAACGCTTGCAATCATGGTACTGCCGGTTATTATGAGAACGACAGAGGAAGCACTTTTGTGTGTCCCGGACAGTTTCAGAGAGGGAAGCTTTGGATTAGGCGCAGGGAAGCTCCGCACGATTTTCAAAATCGTCCTTCCATCTGCAATCCCGGGAATTCTTTCCGGTGTGATCCTCGCGATCGGACGTATCGTCGGCGAGACCGCAGCGTTAATCTACACAGCAGGAACCGTGGCACAGGTGGCAGGCATCATGAACTCCGGACGTACCCTTGCAATCCATATGTACTCCCTGTCAAGGGAAGGTCTTCACACAAACGAAGCATATGCAACAGCGGTAGTCCTTTTAGTAGTGGTACTGCTGATCAACGGATTGTCTTCCCTGATCGCGCGGAAGTTAGAGTCAGCGAAAGAGTAAGTGGATACAGCCTGAAAAAGGCAGAGCAGGAAATAAGGATGGCTCCGGATTCAGAAGACCGGGCAGAAGAATGAGGAACAAAATGAGCGAAAAATTTAAAATTTCAAATCTTGATTTATATTATGGTGATTTTCATGCACTGAAAAATATCAATATGAATATCCAGCCAAATGAGATCACCGCTTTCATCGGACCTTCCGGATGTGGAAAGTCCACCTTCTTAAAAAGCTTAAACCGCATGAACGATCTTGTGGAAGGCTGCAAAATCACAGGGGAAGTTCTCTTAGACGGACAGGATATCTATAAGGGAATGGATGTCAATCTTTTAAGAAAAAGAGTCGGAATGGTATTCCAGAAACCGAACCCGTTCCCGATGAGCATCTACGATAATATTGCTTACGGACCGCGTACCCATGGGATCCGCTCCAAGGCAAAATTAGACGAGATCGTGGAGAAATCCCTCCGCGATGCTGCAATCTGGGATGAGGTCAAAGACCGCCTGAAAAAGAGCGCCCTCGGCATGTCCGGTGGACAGCAGCAGCGTCTGTGTATCGCAAGAGCGCTTGCCGTGGAACCGGAAGTGATTCTGATGGACGAACCGACCTCCGCCCTTGACCCGATCTCCACCTCCAAGATCGAGGATCTGGTCATTGAGTTAAAGAAACAGTATACGATTGTCATGGTAACCCACAATATGCAGCAGGCAGTCCGTGTTTCCGATAAGACCGTCTTTTTCCTCTTAGGCGAAGTGATCGAGGCCGGGGATACCGAGAAGCTCTTCTCCATCCCGCAGGATAAACGTACGGAGGACTATATTACAGGACGATTCGGATGATAATAGAAAATCGCATTATCGTAAATTATATTTATCTGAGAATGAAGGAGAACGATATGAGAAACCGATTTGACAGACAGTTATTAGAATTGAACAACGAGCTGATCGAGATGGGCAGCCTGATCGAGCAGGCGATCGAGATGGGTATTTCCGCTCTTGTGAAACAGAATGTGGAATTAGCAGACAAAGCTATCAAATTCGACGTGGAAATAGATGAGCAGGAGAAAAATATTGAATCGCTCTGCATGAAGCTTCTGTTACAGCAGCAGCCGGTTGCAAGGGATCTCCGCCTGATCTCGGCAGCCCTTAAGATGATCACAGATATGGAGCGGATCGGCGACCATGCAGCGGATATTTCCGAGATGACCATCCTGATGGCAGGGGCTGATTATTCTACCGGTGAGATTGATATTGATGTAGTAAAACAGATGGCAAAAGAGACAACGGACATGGTCATCAAGAGTGTGGATGCGTTCGTCAACAAAGACCTCGAGCTTGCCAGATGGGTCATCAGACATGATGACGTGGTCGATGATCTTTTTGACAGTTTCCGGAAAGAACTGATCCGGAAGATCAACGAGAACGTGAAGAACGGAGAGATGGCAACCGATATGTTAATGGTTGCAAAATACTTTGAGCGAATCGGAGATCACGCAACGAACATTGCCGAGTGGGTCATTTATTCCATCACAGGAACTCACGAAGATAATTAAAAATGCAAAAAGGCAGAAGCTCCGGTAACAGGTGGAGTCTGCCTTTTTGAATTTTACATAGATTTTACATAAAAGCGACATGGCATTTACATCTCCCCGATATGATGAGTGAGCATGGAGCCTCTTGCAGAGAAAAAGCAAAGGCTTCTTTATACAGATTTTACATCGTGTGGAATCTGCGTTGCAAGATGAAACAGAATAGGGTATAACAGAATTAGAACTGTTGCCCTGGAAGAGATCACTTTCACTAAGGGGAGAGAAAAGATGGATATTTTTGGAATACTGACAATGGTTGGCGGCCTGGCTATGTTCTTATATGGAATGAGTGTTATGGGCAGCGGTCTTGAGAAAATGTCAGGTGGTAAACTGGAGAAGATTTTAGAGAGCCTGACATCGAATCCGATCAAGGCGGTACTGCTTGGCGCAGGTGTGACGGCAGTCATCCAGTCGTCATCGGCAACAACTGTTATGGTAGTCGGATTTGTAAATTCCGGCATTATGAAGCTTTCGCAGGCGATCGGCATTATTATGGGTGCCAATATCGGAACGACAATCACGTCCTGGCTGTTAAGCCTTACCGGTATTGAGAGCTCGAACTTTTTCCTGCGCATGTTAAAGCCGTCATCATTTTCACCGATCCTTGCGATCATCGGTGTCATTTTATATATGTCCGGAAAAGAGAAGAAGAAGGACATCGGTGAGATCATGGTCGGTTTTGCTGTGTTAATGTTCGGTATGGAGACGATGAGCGGAGCTGTGGAGCCGCTGGCGGATGTGCCGGAATTCACAAATGTACTTACCATGTTCCATAATCCAATTTTAGGTGTATTAGTAGGAGCAGGCCTGACTGCAATTATTCAGAGCTCATCGGCATCCGTTGGTATTTTACAGGCGTTGTCCGTGACGGGGGCTTTTACCTATGGTTCTGTCATCCCAATTATTTTAGGACAGAATATTGGTACCTGCGTGACCGCGATGATCTCTGCAGTGGGTGCCAATAAAGCGGCAAAGAGAACGGCATTTGTACATTTATACTTTAATATTATTGGTGCTATTTTATTTCTGACCGCATTTTATATTTTGAACGCGATCTTCCATTTTGACTTTGTGGAAGAGATCGTTGGAGTCGCAGGTATTGCGCTGATCCACAGTGTATTTAATGTCGTGACGACACTGGTACTGCTTCCATTTATCCATGGGCTGGAGAAGCTTGCATACCTGACAATCCCGGAATCCGAGGAGGAGAAATCAGCAAAAGAGGATGTATTTGCTGTGTTAGACGAGCGCTTCTTAAGCAGACCATCCTTTGCGATTGAGCAGTGCAAGACACTGGTCAACCAGATGGCGGAGATCACAAGAGAGAGCTTTTTCGAGGCGATGGAGTGCGTAAATACAAGATCAGCGGATCAGATCGCGGATGTCATTGCGAAGGAAAACCGTGTAGATATTTATGAAGACAAGATCAGTGCTTACCTGACAAAGTTAAACAGCGGAGACATTTCTTATTCAGACAGTCTGAGAGTGACTTCTTTACTGCACTGCCTGACCGATTTTGAGCGTATTTCGGACCATGCAGTGAACGTGGTAGAGTGCGTGGAACAGATGGAGAAAGATCAGGCGATGTTTTCAAAGAAGGCACAGGAGGAGATGGCAACTTACAGTGCAGCGCTTAAGGATATCCTGAACCGCACTACCGCTTCATTTGTAGATGGGGATCTTGCACTGGCACGTTCTGTGGAACCTCTGGAGGAAGTGATTGACGGACTGAACAAGACGGTAAAGAAACATCATATGAAGCGTCTGCGCAAGGGAAAATGTACGATCGAACTGGGACTTGTCCTCTCCGATCTTGCCATGAATTATGAACGTGTGTCAGATCATTGCTCTAATATTGCGGTATATCTGATGCAGCTTGGAGACACCAATCTTGAGGAGCATCGCTTTACAGAGCAGATGGATGAGCGTGAAAGTGCAGAGTTTGAGAAGCTTGAGGAAGAATTCCAGACAAAATATGAGATTATATAAGATGTAGAACTTTCTGCGGTGACAGAGAGCTGCCGCGTATTGACAGGTGCAATGTGGCAGCTCTTTTCTATGTTATCTATTTGAGTTTCGCCTATTACTTGAAAAGAAGAGAAAAGGAGACAAAAAACATGGCAACGATCTATATTGTAGAAGATGATGTGAACATCCGTGAGATTGAGCGGTATGCATTAAAAAACAGTGGGTATGAGGTGGAAGAGTTCGGATGTGGAGCAGACTTTTTCAAACGGCTGGAGCATAAAGTTCCTGCATTGATATTGCTAGATATCATGCTGCCAAACGAGGATGGACTTGATATTCTCACGAAGATCCGGAACAGCAAAAACGCTGCAAAGGTACCAATCATCATGGTGACAGCCAAGACATCCGAATTAGATAAGGTAAAAGGCCTAGATCTCGGCGCGGATGACTATATTTCCAAACCGTTTGGAGTCATGGAACTGATTTCCCGTGTGAAAGCGTTGCTTCGCAGAACGTTAGATCTGAAAGAAGAGACAAGGATCGTTTACAGAAATATTGTGATCGATAATGACAAGCATGCTGTTTTTGTGGATGAGACTCCGTGCGAACTCACTTTCAAGGAGTATGAACTTTTGAAGTATCTGATTATCAACAAGGGGATTGTACTCTCCCGTGACAAGATTATGAACCAGGTGTGGGGATTTGATTATGAAGGTGAGAGCCGCACTGTGGATATGCATATCAAAACCTTACGACAGAAGCTTGGTGAGGCGGGGAGCTGTATTAAGACGGTAAGAAATGTCGGATACATGGTGGAGTAGTTTTGAAAAACAGGATTTACAGGAAGCCGGTAATAGTTCCAGACAGTATGTATCAGAAGTATGGAATGGAAAGGTAGTAAAAGAAAAAGTATGAAAAAGAAAATCAATCACAGATTCATGCTCATAGCGGCGCTGGCGATTATTGTGATCGCAGTGTGCTCGATGGTGCTGTTTTATGATATTTTGAAAAAACAGATTTTCGATGACTTAAAAGCGAATGCGCATGTGATTTCCCTGATGCAGCCGGAGGAACTGCCTGCAGAATTAAATTATGACCTTGAGGAGGACGGACTTCGTATTACTTTAGTCGGAGAGGATGGTTCCGTTGTCTATGACAGCTTAGAAGACCAGAGCAGGATGGAGAACCACAGGGAACGTCCGGAGATTATGGAAGCATTCGAAAAGGGCGAGGGCTATGATATGCGGAAATCTGCGACATCAGCGAAGCATACCTTTTACTATGCAGTTCTGATGGGCGACGGCGAGGTACTCAGGATCGGAAAGGACAGCCGGAGCATCTATAATCTTGTATTTAACATGGCGGCATTGATCGTGCTGGTCGGGATTCTTGTCTTCATTCTCTGCGCAGGTCTGGCGCACCGCCTGACGAAGCGGTTAGTAGAGCCGATCGAGAAGATGGCGGATAACATTGTCATGTTGGATGACAGCGACGTCTATGATGAGATGAAGCCGTTCGTGGCGATGATTAAGCAGCAGCATATTGATATTTTAAAACACTCCCAGATGCGGCAGGAATTTACGGCGAATGTCTCCCATGAGCTTAAGACGCCGCTCACCGCAATTTCCGGTTATGCGGAGCTGATCGCAAGCGGCATGACGGGCGGGGAGGATACGATCCATTTTGCGACAGAGATCCATAAGAGTGCAGAACGTCTGCAATACCTGATCAATGATATCATTAAGCTTTCCGAATTGGACAGCGATGAGACCAAGCTCGAATTTGAGCCGTTGAACCTGCATGAGCTGGCATTGAACTGTCAGGCGATGATGGAGCTGCAGGCAGAGAAGAACGAAGTGACGATTGACGTGGAGGGATACGCCGTTGAGATTCAGGGCAATAAGAATCTGATCGAAGAGCTGATCTATAACCTGTGCAGCAATGCGGTCCGCTACAACAAACGCGGCGGAAGAGTTACTCTTTTGACAGAGCGCGAGGACGGACATCCGGTTCTTGCCGTGAAAGACACTGGAATCGGCATCCCGAAGGAATCACAGAAGCGCGTCTTCGAGCGTTTCTACCGCGTAGACAAGAGCCGTTCGAAGTCCACCGGCGGTACCGGACTTGGGCTTGCGATTGTTAAGCACATCGTAGCACAGCATGAGGCTCAGATCTCGTTAGAGAGCGAGGTTGGAGTTGGAACGACCATTAAGGTGACATTTTAGTGAGGAGCTGACCATACGGTCAGCTTCTTTTTGCGTTTCAAAAAAATCGAGATTTTGAAGAAAAAAGTATGGATATTTTTCCCCCTGGTATGCTATTATAAAAAGACGTTCATAAATATTTTTCCGAATATTTACATGACAAGAGGAGTACGAATGAAAATGAAAGGACAGAGTAAGCAGTAATATGTTTTCGGTATCAGATATTAAAGAAACAGTATATCCAGCAGTATATCGAAGGGGAAAGGAATTATACGAGACAGCGGGGGTTTTCGATTTTTCCTATGACATGTATCTTGTGGACGAGCTGCCGGTGGCAGATGTTAAGGCGAAGGTACGTGGCGTGAATCAGGAGTTTTATGAAGTGACAGCCAGCATTGACGAGGAATTTGGAGATGTAACGAATTGCAATTGTGGATGCGAGGCTTTTTATAATTATGAGGGAATGTGTAAGCACTGTGTGGCAATGTTACTGCATTATGTAAACCACAGAACCGCCGTTGAGATCTTAAGAGTGAAGGGGCAGAAGAAGGCAGAACCAGAGAATCCGGGGCAGAGAACACAGGCATCCTTAGAGACTGCGCCACCGCTTAAGAATCTTCTTGGACAGTATTCCATGCGCGCAACTTCGAAGTACATGCTTCCGGAAAATATTTACGGGAAGGTTGAACTCGAGCCATATTTTGAGATGGATTATGGCTATGCGAGACTGGAGTTTAAGATCGGAATTGAGACGAAGTATATTTTGAAAAATATTTCGGGTTTCCTGCATTCCATCCATGCCAATGAGAAGGTACATTACGGCAAGAAACTTGATTTTTATCATCATATGGAAGCTTTCTCAGATAATGCGAAACGTCTGATCCATTTTATGCAGCTTCAGGATGAAGACAAGAAGCGGCAGAGCAAGTTCCACGCTTACTATGCCTATACAGGCGGCTATGAGAGGACGATGGAGCTGGATGGAGTTGGAATTGACCGCTTCTTCGAGGCAGTCGGCGAGATGCCGTTCTCGGCGACGATCGGCTACGACGTGAATGAGCAGTATGTTTATCATAAGGAGACGAGAAAGCCACGGCTTACCGTGAAAGGAGCGAGCGCCGGAGCGTTCGTGACATTAGACGACATTCAGATGATCGAGGGCGAGAAGTATTACTATTTTTATGAAAACGGGGAAATCTACCGCGGCGAGCCATCCTTGAAGGGCAAAGTGTCCGATTTCTTTGAGTACCTGTACCGCCAGGTCGGCGGAGACTGCTACATCGCGGCGGCAGAGCTTGCGATGTTCTGCAGGGATCTGCTTCCGATGCTTCAGGAGAGCTTTGAGGTTGCTTTTGACAGCTTTGACGAGGCACTTTATGTTCCACCGAAGCCGGAATTCGAGCTTTATCTCGACCGCCAGGCGATGGATGTAGTCGGTGCCAAGCTGGTTGCGGTTTACGGGGACAACAAATACAATGTGCTTGCGAAGGTGGAACCGGGTGAAGTGCGGGATCTCTCCGAGGAGCTGCGCATTAAGAGCCTCGTGGAGCCTTACTTTAACGAATATGACCATACAAAGACCTATTTTGTCATTGCAAAAGATGAGGATCTGCTCTATCAGCTGGTCGCAGGCGGCTTGCAGCGGCTGAGCCAGTTCATGGCAATCTATACGTCTGCCAAGTTCCAGAATATGAAGGTCGTGAGCGCGCCGAACGTGGCAGTCGGCGTATCGTTAAAGAGCGACCTGTTAGAGCTTAAGATCCACTCAGATGAGATGTCTTCCGAGGAGCTTGCCTATCTGCTTTCGAAGTATGACAGAAGGAAGAAGTATATCCGGTTGAAGAACGGGGATTTCTTAGATATCAAAGAGGACGGAATCAGTGCGCTTGCGGAGGTGAGCGAAGATTTGCAGCTGACAGAGGCGAGCCTGAAAAAGGGAACCGTGCTCATTCCGAAGTACCGTGCCATGTATTTAGATGCTGCATTGCGGGACAACCAGCTTCTGACTGTGGAGAAGAACAAGGAGTTCAAGGGCATGGTCCGCAACATGAAGACCATCGAGGACAGCGATTTCGAAGTGGTGGATTCCTTGAAGAACATCATGCGCAACTACCAGAAGAACGGCTTCCTGTGGCTGAAAACGTTAAGGGAGAACGGTTTCGGCGGTATTCTTGCCGATGATATGGGACTCGGAAAAACATTGCAGGTCATCAGCCTTTTACTGTCTGAGCAGGAAGACTACGATAGCGGGGAGAAAGAGCGCCGCCGTTCCTTAATCGTCTGTCCGGCATCCTTAGTGTACAACTGGAAGAAGGAGATCGAGCGTTTCGCGCCATCGTTAGAGACTGTGACCGTTACCGGCAGCGCACCGGAGCGCAAAGACATCATCCGCCATACGACGGAGGGACAGATTCTCATCACCTCGTATGATCTGTTGAAACGGGATGTGGAACATTATAAAAATATTGTTTTCGCCGTTCAGGTCATCGACGAGGCACAGTACATTAAGAACGCCGGCACACAGGCAGCAAAGGGTGTGAAAAAGATCACAGCAGCGTTCAAGCTGGCGCTGACCGGAACCCCGATCGAGAACCGCTTAAGTGAGCTGTGGAGTATTTTTGATTATCTGATGCCGGGCTTTTTATATACCTACCAGAAGTTCCGGGAAGAGATTGAGACACCGATCATGACGAATAAGGATGAAAATAAAATGGAGCGCTTACAGCGCATGATCCGTCCGTTTATCCTGCGCCGTCTCAAAGGGGATGTCTTAAAAGACCTTCCGGAGAAGTTAGAGGAGAATGTCTATGCGAAGATGGAGGGCGAACAGTTAGCACTGTACGATGCCCACGTCCAGCAGATGAAGCAGATGTTAGACGGCAAGAGCGAGGCAGAGTTCAAGGCGAACAAGATCCAGATCCTCGCCGAACTCACAAGGCTCCGCCAGCTCTGCTGCGACCCAGCCCTTTTATTCGAAGATTACAAGGGCGAGTCCGCGAAGCTTGAGATGTGTATGGAGCTGATCGAGAACGCGGTCAACGGCGGGCACAAAGTACTGCTCTTCTCCCAGTTCACTACGATGTTAGACCACCTTGCCGTCGAGCTGAAGAAGCTTGGCATTGATTACTACATGCTGACAGGTTCGGTCAACAAAGAGAAGCGCATGCAGATGGTAGAGAGCTTCAACAAAGACGATGTGCCGGTATTCTGCATCTCCTTAAAAGCAGGAGGAACCGGTCTGAACTTAACCGCCGCTGATATCGTCATCCACTACGATCCTTGGTGGAATGTTGCCGTGCAGAACCAGGCGACCGACCGTGCACATCGTATCGGACAGAAGAACGTGGTAACGGTTTACAAGCTCGTCTCCCAGGGAACGATCGAGGAGAAGATCATCGACATCCAGGAGAAAAAGAAAAAGCTTGCCGAGCAGGTGTTAGAGGGCGAGGGAATGGATTCCGTTGCATTTACGAAGGAAGAGATTATGGAGCTTCTCGGATAGGAGAACCGGTTAACAGTTCACACACATCACTTGTAAAACGACATCGTTGATACTGTGATGAAAAGTTGCGACTAATCCGAAAAATCTTTGTAAAATGCATTGACAAACCATCCTCCATGCATTATATTTGTAAAACAGCTTGCGGCGAAGCCACATAAAAACAGAACCATATTTCCGTGAGGGAGTAGTTCGCGTGAAGACGTGATTTGTCAACAGACCCGGTCAGCAGACCTGGCAAATCTTAATGAATGAGACTCATGTATGCAGTTATGGCATTTGATCCAGACTACATACATGCAGTCTCATTTTTTTGTCACACACTCACCACATAGGCAATTGGCTAAAATTCACCACAGGAGAAAAGGAGAACACAGGATGTCACTAATTATTGAATTGTTATTGATCGGCGTAGGCCTGTCTATGGATGCCTTCGCAGTTGCCGTCTGTAAGGGCCTTGCCATGCGCAAGGTAAACAAAAAACAGGCACTCATAATCGGTTTATTCTTCGGAGGATTCCAGGCACTCATGCCATTCCTCGGCTGGGCACTCGGTACAAGGTTTGAGAGCTATATTACCAATATCGATCACTGGATCGCCTTTATCCTGCTTGCCTTCATCGGAGGCAAAATGGTAATCGAAGCTGTCAAGCCGGAAGAGTACGACGAAATCAAACAGATGGATCCGCCGATCGACCTAAAAGAAATGTTCGTGCTCGCAATAGCTACCAGCATCGACGCCCTCGCAGTCGGCATCACCTTCGCATTCCTCCAGTACCCGATCGTGGAATCCATCACCATCATCGGCTGCACGACCTTCTGCATCTCCATCGCAGGTGTCTACGTCGGCAACTTCTTCGGAAACAAATACAAAAAGAGAGCCGAGATTGTCGGAGGAATTATCTTAATCCTCATCGGCGTGAAGATCCTGTTAGAGCACCTTGGAATCCTGGCACTCTAATAAGGGGTGAAAGTGTCGTAAGAAATTCCACGTAAACACTATCATATATACGTGGAATTTATAAGATAGATTTCTCCTCCACTGAACTAAGAAATTAACAAAATAACAACAACTAACTTCAAAACTTTAGAAGCGAAACTCATAGAAAATGTAGAGATGGGTGCGGAACGGGCGGTGAGCTGTAAGAAAACCTTGGGGAGCCGCCGGTCCTTAGCGCCCAGCCGCGCAGAGACAGTAGTGGCT
>CAKRFH010000022.1:0-29185 GCA_934320555.1 uncultured Roseburia sp. | reverse complement strand
GCAAAAAGAGCAGGAGTCTCGATAGCGACCGTTTCCCGTGTGATCAATAACTCCGCCGGAGTGAAGGAGAGCAAGGCGGCAGCGGTAAGGGAAGCATTAGAATATTTTGATTATCAGCCGAGCCAGTTTGGACGTGGGCTTGTGACCGGAAGTTCCAGGCTGATCGGGGTATATTCTCCGTTTTCTGACGGTAGCATGTTCCAGAGCAGCTATCTGTTAGAGTGTTTAAGAGGGATTGATGATGTGATCCGGGAGAGCCCATACAGCCTGCTGCTATTGAACGAGTCCAAAAGCTATGACAAAAGCGATAAGGTAAAACCGAAGTTTATTGAATACGTGAATCAGAAGCGGATTGATGGATTGATCGTATTAAGTGTTCCATCCGATGGAAGAATGGAAGGTGCATTAAGTGCAATCCTTGAAGATGGTTTTCCAGTTGGATATATTGGAAAACGTTTTCATGAAAAAGGCGTGAATGTGTACGCAGGCTATGAAGAATACATGATGGATGCCATTGAGAGGCTTTACGCGAAAGGGCACAGAAGGATTTCTTTTTTACCGTTACAGAGCAGGAGCAATACGAATCAGATGCTTAAGAGCAAGGCAGAGACAAAGCTTGCAGGGTTGAAGATCCATATTACAGATACGACATCGGATATTGAGATTGAATTTCTAAGAGATATTCTGAAATATGCAATCGATGAAGAACATGTGACGGCCATAATCGGTGAGAATATTTCGCTCTGGAGCAAGGTACAGAGTATTCTGATGGCAATGGGAAAGCAGATTGGCAGGGATATATCCGCCATCAGTGTGGAGCAGGTCGAAGGGCAGGGGGCACAGATACTTCCAAAGATAGACTGTTATTATGTTCCGGCACGTATGATGGGCGAGGCAATCGCGACAGAGCTGTTAGATGAGCTTACCGGCAAGAAGAACGGAGAGCAGTCGAAGAAGTTCATGCCGGAGTATAAGGAACGTGGATCAGTCAGAACGATTGAGGACGCCTGACAGAGTGGTGCAGCAGGGAAAGAAAAAACAATATATAAATGAGAAAAAATGTTCCATAAAAGAACATTTTCTTCTTTCATAAATTTGAAAACGTTTTCAAAAATGAATCGACAAAACATGAAAACTTTTCAAAACAACAAAAACCGTATATGAAATCATTTGATTTTTATATAAAAATTCATATAAAAAGGAGAAGAGAAGCTTATGAAAGCAATTATGGTAATGTATGATTCCTTAGACAGACTGTTTCTGGAACCATACGGATGTGACTGGACGAAGACACCGAATTTTAAGAGACTTGCAGAGAAATGCGTACAGTTTGAACAGTGCTATGTAGGAAGTATGCCATGTATGCCTGCAAGGAGGGAGCTCCAGACCGGAAGAATCAATTTCTTCCACAGAAGCTGGGGACCGATGGAGCCGTTCGATGATTCCATGCCGGAAATTCTAAAGAAAGGCGGAATCTACACCCATCTCGTCAGCGACCATCAGCATTACTGGGAAGACGGAGGCGCGACCTACCACAACCGTTATTCTTCCTGGGAGATCGCAAGAGGCCAGGAAGGAGATGCCTGGAAAGCAGATTTGGGGCATGGCTATCAGAAGGGTGCCGGAACAGTTTTTGAAAACAAGAAAGTCATGTTAGAGTATCCGCTCTACGCAAAAATGATGGCGCAGGATCAGATCAACCGGGAAGAGATGAATACAGAGGAGAAGACCTCACAGGCAGTTACTTTTGCAAACGGTCTGGATTTCATCGAGAAAAACCACGGTGAGGACAACTGGTTCTTACAGATCGAGACATTCGATCCGCACGAACCGTTCTACACACTGCCGAAGGACAAAGAACTTTATCCACACCACTTTGAGGGGGATGCAGCGATGGAGGCAGACTGGCCGCCATATGCACCGGCTGTGGAATCTGAAAATACGATCGAGCATGTCAGATGCAATTATGCAGCATTAGTCAGCAAATGTGACAGGTACCTCGGAAAAGTGTTAGATGCCATGGACAGATACAACATGTGGGAGGACACGATGTTAATCGTGAACACAGACCACGGATTTTTGCTCGGAGAGCACGGCTGGTGGGGGAAGACAAGCATGCCGATCTACAATGAGATCGCCCACACACCGCTTTTCATCTATGATCCGAGACGCGCCAAGCTTGCAGGAGCACACCGCAATTCCATCGTCCAGACGATCGACCTTGCACCGACACTCCTTGAGTACTTCGGCATGGAGATCCCGAAGGATATGGAAGGAAAGCCGTTAAAACAGGTGATGGATGATGATACACCAATCCGTGAGTATGCAGTCTTCGGCTATCACGGAAGCCAGGTGGATGTGACAGACGGAAGATATGTCTATATGCACGCTGCAGAGCATCCGGAAGAAAAAGTATACGAATACACGCTGATGCCGACACACATGCGTCAGATGTTCGGAACGGGTGAACTTCAGGAGATTGAACTTGCAGGTCCGTTCTCCTTCACAAAGGGCTGCAAGGTCATGAAGATTGAGAAGAAGGATAAGATGGGAGATACCACATCCTTTGGAACGATGTTATTCGATCTTAAGCAGGATCCAACCCAGAATACACCGATCCGAGATGAAGCTGTCGAAGCGCGGATGAAGGGGTATATCAGGGAGTATATGGAGAAGAATGATGCACCGAAGGAACTGTATGCACGGCTTGGGCTGTAAGGTTGAATGTGTGGCAGTAAAGAAACAATGGAAACGATATTTTGCATCTGCCGGAAGTAGGAGAAGCGGAACCGGCAGATTGCAATAGAGAAAAGGGGAACATTATGAATCAGAAATATGAAAGAGCAAAATTTTCAGATGTAGTGAAATATTCGTTTGGGGGACTCGGGTCTAACCTGGCATTTATTCTTGTCATGTCGTATCTGACTTTCTTCTATACGGATATTTTTGGAATCAGTACATATGTGGTAGCAACGTTAATGCTGGTATCCAGATTTATTGATGCGTTTACAGATCCAATCATGGGTATGATTGGTGACAATACAAGAAGTAAGATGGGAAAATACCGTCCATGGATTATCTTTGGGGCACCGGTTCTCGGACTTTTAATCTTCTTATTATTTACAGCACCGGAGCTGTCTGCAACAATGAAAGTCGTTTATGCATATGTGATTTATATTTTATATTCCCTGGCATCCACTGTTGTAAACATTCCATATCACGCACTGACACCGGTACTGTCAGAAGACCCGCAGCAGAGAACAGAGATCGTTGCATGGAAACAGGGAATGGGAACTGTATCCCAGTTCATCGTTACAATTTTAGCACTTCCATTAGTTGAGTTCTTTGGCGGCGGTAAACAGGGCTGGGCACTGTATGGTGCACTCATCGCTGTCATGACAACTGTTTCTTTCTGGATCTGTGCATGGGGCGGAAAGAAATACGATAAAGTAGATACTGAAGTAAAAGCAGAGAAATTTAACTTAAAAGAGAACTTACAGCTCCTTGCAGGCAATAAACCAATGCTCATGTTAATGATCGCTTTCGGAACAGACGTACTTGCCAATGCAACCTGCAGTGCTGTTAATATGTACTATTTCAAATATGTATTAAACAGAGTGGATCTTGTAGCACCGGTAGCAACAGCAACATTAGTAGGAAGTATCATTTCCATTCCGCTGTTACCACCACTCACCAAGTTATTTGGCAAAAAGAGATTATACTGGTTCGGAAGCTTCTTATCCATTCTTCCACTTGCCGTCATGTGGGCAAAACCAACCGCAGCAGTGATGGTACTGATGAGCATGATGGGCGCATTCGGATTCATCTCCAAACTTCCGAGTAACCTTGGCTGGGCAATGCTTCCGGAATGTTCTGACTATGCAGAGTGGAAATACGGTAAACGTGGTGATGGTTTATTATCTTCATCCTTAACCTTCATCAACAAGTTCGGTATGGCAATCGGTGGATTCATCGCCAGCTTCTTCCTCGGATTAGTCGGATTCGTTGCAAACGAAGACCAGTCCCAGACAGTGTTAAACATGATCGTATTCTTAAGATTTGGTATGCCGATCTTAGGTTACATCGCATCTTTAATCTCTATGTACTTCTATGAGATCACAAACGAGAAATACGAAGAGATCAGAAAAGACCTTGATGCGAGACATCAGAAATAAGAGACAGAAAAATTAAGAGCAGGGCTGCCGCCTGGTGGGATGGAAATTCCACAGGCGGCAGTTTTTCGTTGTATTCTAATTTGAGGGAGGGTATAATAAGATATATATTGTGGCAGGAAGGAAAGGGGAAAAGAATTGCAGCAGACAGTCAGTATTGGAAATGCAAGCTTTGAAAGCATCCGGAAAGAGAATTGCTTTTATATCGATAAAACAGATTTTATCAGGGAATGGTGGGATTCTAAGGATGTTGCGACGTTGATTATGCGCCCGCGCCGTTTTGGAAAGACACTGAACATGAGTATGCTGAACTGTTTTTTCTCCAATAAGTATGCAGGCAGGGGAGAACTGTTTAAGGGGTTGTCCATCTGGAAGGAAGAGCGGTATCGGAGCATACAGGGAACGTATCCGGTTATTTTTCTAAGCTTTGCTGCCATAAAAGCAGTCTGCTATGAAGATGCGAAGAAACAGATTAACATGCAGCTCTGCCGTGTCTACGAGGATCACAAATATTTACTGGAAGGGAATTTCCTAAGTGACAACGAGAAAGAGCAGTACCGTTCCGTGAAGATGGATATGGGAGAAGCGGTGAGTGCCGGGGCACTTCATGAGATGAGCTGTTACTTGAGCCGCTATTATAAAAAGAATATCATTATTTTACTGGACGAGTATGATACCCCGATGCAGGAAGCTTATTTATATGGGTACTGGAAGGAATTTACTGCATTTATCCGGAACATTTTCAATGCGGCTTTTAAGACCAATCCGTATCTGGAAAGAGCCTTAATGACCGGAATCACAAGAGTTTCCAAAGAGTCTGTTTTTTCAGATCTGAACAACCTGAATGTGGTCACCGTGACAGGACGGGAATACGAGGAGTGCTTTGGCTTTACGGAGAAGGAGGTTTTTGATGCCCTTGAGAAGGCGGGGCTGTCTGCGGAAAAAGAAGAAGTGAAGAAATGGTATGACGGTTTTACCTTTGGGGAGAAAAAAGATATCTACAATCCGTGGTCGATCACCAATTATCTGGATAAAAGAAGTTTTCAGGCTTACTGGGCAGCCACAAGCTCGAATGGGCTGGTGAATCAGCTTATCCGGACATCCACCGGTGAGATCAAGGAAAAAATGGAGCAGCTTCTCAGAGGGGAAGAGATTGCGGTATCTTTTGATGAACAGATTGTCTTTGAACAGCTGGAAAAAGATGAAAATGCGATCTGGAGCCTGCTTCTTGCATCCGGGTATCTGAAAGCTGTGGAAGTGGAATACCGTGGAATGCTGCGGGAACCGTGGTATCATCTGAAGATCACGAACCTTGAAACACTTGGAATGTTTGCGAATATGTTTCGGGGATGGTTTTCAGAGACTTCTTCCAATTATAAAGGATTTATGAAGGCCTTGCTGTCAGATGACAGAAAGGCAATGAATTATTATATGAACAAAGTATCGCTTGCTACTTTCAGCTATTTCGATGTTGGAAGAGAACCTTCGAAAGAGACTGAGCCGGAACGATTTTACCATGGTTTTGTACTGGGACTGATTGCAGAACAGGCGGAAAATTACGATGTGAGGTCTAACAGGGAGAGCGGATTTGGCAGGTATGATGTCATGATGATTCCAAAGAAGGACAGCACAGGTCATCTGCCGGCGGTTATCATGGAATTTAAAGTACATGACAGAGATTCGGAGAAAACGTTGGAAGACACGGTTCAGTCGGCACTGGATCAGATCGAAGAGAAGCAGTATGAAAGGGAATTATTAGAACGCGGAATCCCTTCGGACAGAATTCGGAAATATGGATTTGCATTTGAAGGGAAAAAAGTGCTGATCGGATAAAGAATGATGCAGAAAGTTTATAAAAATTTTAGTGTACAACGTTAAAGCTCTGAATTATAATAAAAAATGTGTAAAGAAACAGACACGAGAACACAAATAAAAGGAAATTGGGGGAAATAAAAATGTCAGCAGCAAGTGATATGATGCGAAAAATGTGCAAGGAGGGGGATGATAAGAGGGATGCAGGCCTCACCACACCGAAGGACATTGAACGATTCGATGATATCGTATACGGAGAAGATGAGGAATGGAACGTTTTGGATGTGTATAAGCCAAAACAGGAGACCGGGAAGAATCTTCCGGTCATTGTCAGTGTGCACGGTGGAGGCTGGGTATACGGAGATAAGGAGAGATACCAGTATTACTGCATGAGCCTGGCACAGAGAGGGTTTGCTGTGGTGAACTTTACTTATCGTCTTGCGCCGGAGTTCAAGTTCCCGGCACCGCTTGAGGATACGAACTCTGTCATCACATGGATTTTTGAACACGGCATGGAATATGGTCTCGACACAGAGCATATCTACATGGTTGGAGATTCCGCGGGAGGAAATGATCTTGCATTATATGCAGCGATTTGTACGAACCCGGATTATGCAGCAAAATTTGACTTTCACGTACCGGAGAACTTTGTCCCGAAGGCGATCGCGTTAAACTGCGGAGCCTATGAGTTGAACGGAGACAATCCACTGATTGCAGATTACCTTCCTAACAAGGGCACACCGGAGGAATATGCGATGATTAATCCGTTGTTATACGTGACAGCAGCTTATCCACCAACCTTTGTCATGACAGCAGCCGGGGATTTCCTGATCGGAGAGGCTCCTAAGATGGTGAAGGTATTAGAGGAGAAAGGCGTTTCGTATGTGTCGAAGTGCTACGGAGATGCAGAGCATGAGTTAGGACATGTTTTCCATTGCAACATGAAGCTTCCGGAAGCGGCAGTCTGCAATGATGAGGAATGCGAATTCTTTAAGAGCTGGAAATAGGAAGATAGAATGACAGGATGAAAAAGCGGGAGTGCAGGAACCGGAAAGGAACCGGCACCACCGCTTTTTTCTGCGTAAAAGGGAAACAGGCAGTCACAGATGTGAACTTAAATGGTAATAAATCATCAAGAGAGCAGGATAGAGGTTGACATGCCAGAGGCATTGCGTTATAGTAGTAACGATTAAATGTTTAACTTGGAAACAAAACAAATGCGGGCAGCACAGGCTGCAGGCAGGGTAAAAAGAGGGAAAAACATGAAGGAACAACGGCAGTTATTAAAGGAAATTGCGCTTATGTTAGAGCATCAGGATATGCTCTCAAAGCTCACGGAGAGCCAGTGCTTAGATGAGTATGGGTATTCGGAGACGCACTGCATCGACAATATCGGACGATTAGAGCTTCCGAATGTCACAAAGATTGCAGAGCATATGCAGATGACAAGAGGCGCGATCAGCAAGATGACCAAGAAGCTGCTAGCGAAGGGTCTCATCGAGAAATATACATTAGAGACCAATAAGAAGGAGATCTACTTCCGTCTGACCGAACAGGGCATGGTGCTGTTCAAGGAGCATGAGAAGCGCCATAAGCAGTGGGAGAAGCGTGATATGCAGTTTTTAGACCGGTTCTCAAAGGATGAGATCGCGGTGATCATGAAGTTCATGAAGGAATTCAATGAACATTTAGAGACACAGATCGAACATTATACAGCAGAAGGACAGGCATAAGGTACGCCGGGATGGCGTGGAAATGGAGACAGGCATGGAGAAAAAGACATTTGTGACAAAAGAACAGTTAGATGAGATCGTAAAGAAGTATCCGACCCCGTTTCATCTTTATGATGAAAAAGGAATCCGGGAGAATGCGAAGGCAGTCAAAGAGGCATTTGCATGGAATAAAGGATTCCGGGAGTATTTTGCGGTGAAGGCAACCCCGAACCCATATATCCTTAATATTTTAAAAGAGTATGACTGCGGCTGCGACTGCTCTTCCCTGACAGAGCTGATGCTTGCGGATTCCCAGGGATTTGACGGGGAGCATATTATGTTTTCCTCCAACGATACTCCGGCAGAGGAATTTGCATTTGCCAATGAGCTCGGTGCGATCATCAACTTAGATGATTTTACCCATATTGATTTCTTAGAGAAGACGATCGGACATATTCCGGAGACGATCAGCTGCCGCTATAATCCAGGCGGTGTGTTCAAGATGAGTAACGGTATTATGGACAACCCGGGGGATGCGAAGTACGGATTTACCCATGAACAGATCATCGAGGGATTTAAGCTTTTAAAAGAGAAAGGTGCGAAGTATTTCGGAGTACATGCGTTCCTTGCAAGTAATACGGTCACAAATGAATATTATCCGAAGCTTGCCCGTCAGCTGTTTGAGCTTGTCGTAGAGCTGAAGGAAAAGACCGGCTGTGATATTAAGTTTATCAACTTATCCGGTGGTGTCGGCATCCCGTACCGCCCGGATCAGACCCCGAACGATATCCGTGTGATCGGGGAAGGTGTCCACGAAGCGTTTGAGGAGATTTTAGTTCCGGCAGGGCTCGGGGATGTTGCAATCTATTCCGAGATGGGACGTTTTATGTTAGGACCTTACGGATGCCTTGTGACGAAAGCCATCCATGAGAAGCACACCCACAAGGAATACATCGGTGTGGATGCGTGCGCAGCGAACCTGATGAGACCGGCGATTTACGGTGCTTACCACCATATTACAGTGATGGGCAAAGAAAATGAGCCATGCGACCACAAATACGATGTGACAGGCTCCCTCTGTGAGAACTGTGACAAGTTTGCGGTAGACCGCATGCTTCCGAAGATCGATATGGGAGATCTGCTTGTGATCCACGACACCGGAGCCCACGGCTTCTCCATGGGATACAACTATAACGGACGTCTGCGTTCGGCAGAAGTGCTTCTGAAGGAGGACGGCTCCACACAGCTCATCCGCCGCGCGGAGACACCGGATGACTATTTTGCAACGTTCGACTGCTTCGATATTTTAAAGAATATGAAGCATCCGGAGAAAAGGAACTAAATCCGGAAAATCAGAACGTGAAACAGACAATTTGCAAAACTTATATTCTTATCTTAGGATCATGCAATATAAGTTTTGCATTTTTTGCGTATAGGGAGAGAAAAAAGTGTGTATCAATGAGGAATTGTTTGAGCATACAAAAAATAAAATCACAGGGATCAAAAGACTGCGTCAGGGGATCGGCACTTTGTCGGAAAAAACGGTTCACGCAGTTTTAAAGAATTATTATGCGCCGGATCCAGACATGCATGAGATCCCGATAGAAAACTACGTGGCAGATATCTATACCGGGCAGGAGATCATCGAGATACAGACGCGCTCGTTTGATAAGATGCGAAAGAAACTGGATACGTTTTTACCGCTCTATCCGGTCACTATTGTATACCCGATTCCCCATATCAAGTGGCTGTCCTGGATAGACGAGGAGACCGGCGAGACATCTGCGAAGCGGAAATCCCCAAAGACCGGAAATGCTTACATGGCGTTTCCGGAATTATACAAAATCCGCCCTTATCTCTCTGACCCGCATCTGCATCTGAAGTTCGCACTGCTCGATATGGAAGAGTACCGACTGCTAAACGGATGGAGTAGGGACAGGAAAAAAGGCAGTGAGCGGTATGACCGTATCCCGGTTAAATTTGCCGAGGAAGTATGCATTGACCGAAGGGAAGATTATATGCAGTTTGTCCCATATGACCTGCCGGAGCCGTTTACAGCGAAAGAGTTCGCAAAGCATGCGAAGATCCAGGTACGGCTGGCGCAGACGTGTCTTTTAATCCTGACAGAGCAGGGGATTGTCTCCCGTGTTGGAAAAAAAGGGAACAGTTACCTGTATGAGGTGAAGGAATAGGGAAAGAAAAAAGGTTGTTGCATCATGCAACAACCTTTTTAAAATGCAGGAAATGGGACTTGAACCCACACGATGTTGCCATCGTCAGATTTTGAGTCTGATGCGTCTGCCATTCCGCCATTCCTGCATATGCAATTGAAACTGCCTGAACAAAATAATCAAGCGATAATTAGTATAGCATGGTGCACAGAGAAAAGCAAGAACTTTTTTACAAAATGGGAGACAGAAAATTGTGAAAAAGGTGACGGTCAGGATGCATCACAAAAATAAATGAGAAATATTATCAAAAATAATTGACCATCAGGCTCAGTTGGAATACACTTTTAATGTCTCCAAGGACAGAAGAAAGAAGAATGCATCACAGGGAGACGAATGGACAAAAGGATGCAGGGTGAACAGAAGAGATGACATTAAAAGAGTTAGAGACAGGAAAAAGTGCAGTGATAAAGACGGTCGGAGGAAAAGGTGCATTAAGACAGCATTTCCTCGACATGGGAATGATTCCGGGAGCGGAAGTGACAGTTGTGAAGTTAGCACCGATGGGAGATCCGATGGAGTTACAGATACATGGCTATGAGCTGACGCTTCGGCTTGCGGAGGCAGATCAGATCGAGATCGAGGAGATCGAGAAGCGAAGCAGAAGCCACGAGGGAAAGGTGAGCCGGAAGGATTCAGCACATCCGGGACTTGGCGAGGAGGGAAAGTATCATTCCAGAAAAAATGAGAATCCGCTGCCGGACGGGACGAAGCTTACGTATGCGTTGGTGGGAAACCAGAACTGTGGAAAGACGACGTTATTCAACCAGCTGACCGGTGCCAACCAGCACGTCGGCAATTTCCCTGGTGTTACAGTGGACCGCAAGGATGGCTCGATCAAGGGATATCCACAGACGTCCGTGACAGACTTGCCGGGGATTTACTCCATGTCCCCGTATAGCAATGAGGAGATTGTTTCAAGAAATTTTGTGTTAGAGGAGAAGCCGAAGGCGATCATCAATATTTTAGATGCAACGAATATCGAGCGGAATCTGTATCTGACCATGCAGCTGTTAGAGATGGATCTTCCGATGGTCGTGGCGCTGAATATGATGGACGAGGTGATCGGCAATCAGGGTTCCATTGATGTGAATGGGATGGAAGCGCTGCTTGGCGTTCCGGTCATTCCGATTTCTGCGGCAAAGAATGAAGGTGTGGATGAGCTGGTCAAACATGCCATACATATTGCAAAATATCAGGAAAAGCCGCTCCGGCAGGATTTCTGCGATAAAAATGACCACAATGGTGCGGTACACCGCTGTATCCATGCAGTCAACCATCTGATCGAGGATCACGCGGAGAAAGCCGGAATTCCGGTACGGTTTGCCGCAACGAAGGCGATCGAGGGAGATCCGTTAATCTTAGAGCAGTTAAAGTTAGAGACCAACGAGGAAGAAATGTTAGAGCATATCGTACAACAGATGGAGACGGAGCGCGGCTTAGACCGGAGTGCTGCGATCGCCGATATGCGGTTCGACTTTATCGAGCGGCTGTGCGAGCAGACGGTTGTAAAACCAAAAGAGAGCAGAGAGCGCGTCCGAAGTGAGAAGATCGACCGGATCCTGACAGGAAAATACACAGCGATTCCATGCTTTGTCGGCATCATGGTTCTCGTGTTCTACCTGACCTTCAATGTGATCGGGGCATGGATGCAGGGCGTGTTAGAGACCGGCATTGAGGCGCTTGCAGAGGTGACAGACCGTGCGCTTACCGCCGGGAATGTCAACAGTGCGATCCACAGCCTCGTGATCGACGGTATATTTACCGGTGTCGGAAGTGTGTTAAGTTTCCTGCCAATTATCGTGACCCTGTTTTTCTTCCTGTCTTTGATGGAGGACAGCGGTTATATTGCCCGGGTGGCGTTTGTGATGGACAAGCTGCTGCGTAAAATCGGGCTTTCCGGAAGAAGTATTGTGCCGATGCTGATCGGGTTCGGCTGTACAGTTCCGGCGGTTATGGCGACAAGGACGCTCACAAGTGAGAGGGACAGAAAGATGACGATCCTGCTGACACCGTATATGAGCTGTACGGCGAAGCTGCCGATCTATGCCTTTTTTGTCAGCGTCTTCTTCCCAAAGCAGGGTGGACTGGTGATGGCAGGGCTGTATTTGCTTGGAATCGCAGTCGGAATCGTGATTGCCTTCCTATATAAAGGAACGTTATTCCAGGGAGAACCGGTTCCGTTCGTGATGGAGCTGCCGAACTATCGTCTGCCTGGGGCAAAGAATGTGGCGCAGCTTCTCTGGGAGAAAGCGAAGGATTTCTTACAGAAAGCGTTTTCTGTCATTCTGATTGCAACGATTGTAGTATGGTTCTTGCAAAGCTTTGATTTAAAGATGAATATGGTAGCAGATTCTGCGGACAGTATGCTCGCAGCAGTTGCAGGACTGTTGGTACCGTTTTTTGCACCGTTAGGGCTCGGGGACTGGAGAATCTGTACGTCCTTAATCAGCGGATTTATGGCGAAGGAGAGCGTGGTATCGACATTGGAAGTTCTGTTCGGAGGTGGGATTGCGACAGCACTTTCCCCGCTTGCGGCGGCTTCATTACTTGTATTCAGCCTTCTGTATACACCGTGTGTGGCAGCGATTGCCTCGATCAAGAGAGAGCTTGGAACCAAATGGGCAGTCGGGGTAGTACTGTGGCAGTGTGTGGTTGCATGGATTGCTGCGTTTGCAGTCAGACTGATTGGAATACTGATAGGGGTGCTGTAGAATGAATGGATGGGATATTCTGATTCTTGTAGTGATCGCAGCAATAGTCATAACCGGATGCGGCTGGCGCAGACGGAGAAGAAAAAAGGGCGAAGGATGCTGCGGGTGCAGTGGCGGCGCGGGCTGCTGCTGTGAGAAAAAGAAATGATGCAGAACAAGACAAAGGGCGGAGAAGTGTTTCTCCGCCCTTGCTATTATTATAAAGTATCCAGTGCTTTCAGATTGTCCTCAAACTGTTTTTGCAGCAGCTTCCTTGCATAGCAGGCAGCCACAAAAGAAGAGAGGGCGAGATTGTATACATTCGTATACTGCACATAGTGCCACTTAAGGTTCTCTTTCCAGTTCGTCAGCGTGATGGTCTTGTCCTCATCAAGATGATAGTCATAGAGGTTGTTGCGCAGTTCGTAGGCAGCGGCATAGGAGAGGATATGCTTCATCAGGATGGCGGCATCTGCCGGAACCGGAAGGTTCTTCATATCCATGACACCGCTGCGGTAAAGTCCTGCAAAACGGTTTGCCGGGTGCTTCAACTGGAACAGTCCGTCCAAGGTGAAGTTTTCGAGATCTGTGTCAAAAGACTGTAAGGTGGCGAGCACTAAGGTGTCGATCATCTCATTGAAAGCCGGCTGTGAGAGACAGTGCTTCGTCTCGAAATATTCATCCATGAAATCGTACAGGATAAAATCTTCACAGGTGAAATGAAGATCTTCCATATAGGCTGCCGCAAACTTTGGAAGCAGGGCAGAGAGCGTACTGTAGTGGATAGAGCAGATGGCAAGTGCCGCATAAAACTGTGCCTCAGTCTCAAGCAGCACCTCAAGGTCGAGCGAGAGATCAGAGAAATCAACGGCGGAAAGCTCCGGGCAGATCTTCTTAAAAATACGGTTTAAAATGGCAAGCCCGAAGCCGGAACGGTCGTCGATGACAGCAACCGCATAGCAGAGCAGTACCGGGTCAAAAGAGTCTTCCGAAAAAGACGGGGAAAAATAAAAATCTTCGTTCAAAAAGTCCGAGATCACGGAAAAATGGTCCAGATCAAGCGGGCATTCTAACTGATCCCGTAAATCTGTCACAACCGAAGGATCTTCCTTTGCAGCGGCAGAAAGAAAACGGAATACCACATATTTCTGGAACCGGTCCATATTTTCCTCCGGTCCGTTCTCTAAATATTCGATCAGAAATTCAGTTGGAAAAAACTGGTCAAAAAATTCATCCATAATAAAACCTCACTTATTTCTCTGTTTTTTACCATGTTACCGCACTTTTCGCAGAATGACAATAGGGGAACTGGAAGGAAAGCGTTGCAGATTCAGTTGGAATGTTTTATAATAATCTGAAACGGATCCGGCAGGATAAGGGCAGGTTCCGCTTACCTTATGAGAACACAGGAGGAATCGATATGTTAAGAGCGGCAGATTACAGAGAGCGGGCGAGGGCATCCTTAAGAAATAACTGGGGAATGGCAGTTCTGGTCTGTTTTCTTGGAATGTTATTAGGTGGAATCTCGACGGGCTCCGCAGTCACAGTAAATTATAGTCTAGACGATGGTCCGAGCATCAGTATTATGGGAGTGGACTCTTCGACGGGGCATCTGTCAACGGATCTTTCCGATTATCTTACACCGGGAGTCTTAGGGCTGCTTACGATGGCAACTATGATACTGGTAGTCTTTGCACTGATCAAGTTTGTGATCGGTGGTGCGGTAGAGCTTGGTATCTGTGCTTATTTTTCCAAGCTTGCACTTGGAATGCCGGCAGACTTGAATGATGAGTTCGCCTATTTTAAATATTTTGGAAAAGCGTTAGGGCTTCGCGTGGTCATGTATGTATTTATATTTTTATGGACGCTGCTGTTTTTGATCCCGGGACTGATCGCCACCTACCGCTATGCAATGGCACCTTATATTCTGGCCGAGCATCCGGAGATGGGAATCATGGAGGCGATTGATGCATCCAAGCAGATGATGGACGGAAATAAATGGTCGCTGTTCTGTCTGGAAATCAGTTTTATCGGATGGACGCTCCTCTCTTCGCTGACCTTAGGCATCGGTGACCTGTTCCTGACACCATACATGAAGATGGCAACCGCCCATTTCTATATGAATTTAAGCCGCGGATCTGCATCGGATCAGAATATGGGAAATATGTAAAACAAAATATATTTAAAAAGAAAAAAGGATGTGCTAAAATAAGAAACGATTTTGGCATGTCCTTTTTTTCATTCTGATGATGACAGAAATCGATGGAAGAAAGGCATGCCGTGACAGGAGACAGTATAAATGAAAATAGAATGGATCAAAGAACAGAAAAATAAAATCATACAGTTGTTGTGTCTCATATCAGTTCCGGCAGCAGCTTTTTATCTGATGGAGTGCTACACACATAATCCCCTCTCCGAAGTGCGGACATGGGCGCAGCTTTTCAATGTGATTCTGTTTGAACTGATTGCATGGATTCTGTATTTTCTGGTTGGAAGAGTGCGTACGGCGTTGCGCATAGAACTTGTAATTGCGATGGTGTTCGGGCTTTCCAACGCGTATGTGGTGCGCTTTCGGACGAACCCGATCGTGCCGTGGGATCTCTTTTCCTGGAAAACGGCGGCGAGTGTGGCATCGAACTATGATTTTAAGCCGGATACGCGCATGGTAGTGGTGACGCTTCTGTTTCTGGCAGGGATCGCGCTGTTACAGTTTGTGAAAAAAGAGAGTGGGACGATAAAAATATGGAAGAGGCTGATCCTTGCAGCAGCATTTTGCGTCGTCCTGACCGGATTTGTCGGGAAATTGCAGGATGAAAGCTTTCAGACGTCGCACCGGCTCTATCCGTTCCTGTTCACACCGGCGTACATGACGAAGGTGAACGGGATCGCGGTGACCTTTGCCATGGATCTCGCTTATGTGACAGTGGAAAAGCCATCGGGCTATCAGGCATCCGAGGAGCAGGCAGTCTTAGAACAGTATGGGGAGCAGGAGACGGAGCGTGCAGAGGAACTTCCGAACATCATTGCTGTGATGAATGAGTCATTTTCCGATCTGGCTGTGCTTGGGGATTTTACCGTGAACGAAGATTATATGCCGTATCTGCATCGTTTGCAGCAGGGAAATGAGAATACGGTTACCGGATATCTGAATGTCTCCGTGTGCGGAGGGAATACCGCCAATACGGAGTTCGAGTTCCTGACGGGGAACACCATGGCGTTCCTGCCGCAGGGAAGCATCCCGTACCAGCAGTACATCACAGGGGAGCTTGACAGCCTGCCGTCTTATCTGGCATCGCTTGGGTATCAGACGGTGGCAACGCATCCCTACAATGCGTCCGGCTGGCAGAGGGATACTGTTTATCCGCTTCTCGGGTTTTCGGAGAGTATCTTCAGAGATCAGTACTGGGGAGCATCCCAGGTGCGTAAATATGTAAGTGATGACAGCTGCGTGGATAAAATCATCCAGCTCTATGAGGGGAAAGAAGAGGGAAAACCGCTTTTCGTGTTTAATGTGACAATGCAGAATCATGGTGGCTACACGGATCTGTATGACAATTTCACACCGGAGATTCAGGTGGAAGGGGTGAATAGCACGGCGGTCAGCCAGTATCTGTCCTTAATCCGGCTGTCGGATGCATCCTTAGAAAAACTGATTCAGTATTTTTCGGGAGTAGATGAGAAGACAATTGTCGTATTCTTCGGCGACCATCAGCCGAATGATACTGTGGCGGCACCGATCCTCGCAAAGAACGGGATTTCCGTAAAAAATATGGATGCAGAGCAGTTAAAGCTGCGCTATCAGGTGCCGTATGTGATCTGGGCGAATTATAACATCGGGGAAGAGACGGGAAAAGATACCAGTGCCAATTATCTGGCGGCGGACGTGCTGCGGTATGCAGGGGTTGCCCCGGATGCTTACCTGGATTATCTGTCCGGGCTTAAGGAGCAGTATCCGATTATCTCTGCCATGCGTGTTGTGACGGCGGACGGGGAAGACACCGATGCCACAGCGCAGAAAGAGGGACTGGCGGATTACCAGAAGCTGCAATATTATCAGCTGTTTGACCATAAAGAAAAGGAGTAGGCAATTGCCTGGGAAAAGGATAGAAATGAGTAAGAAAAAAAAGAAGACAACGAATTACAAATTCAGCATTCCCAAAGAGCAGATCCCGCTTCTGACATCGTTTTTACTGCCGCTTATCATCACGGTGATCATCTGCATTGACCACGGCGTCTATCCGTTTGGAGACAGATGCCTGCTTCAGGTGGACATGTATCACCAGTATTGTCCGTTCTTTACGGAATTTGCTGACAAGTTAAAAACGGGTGGGAGCCTCATGTATTCGTGGACGGTCGGATTGGGGTCGGATTTTGTCTCACTTTATGCCTACTATCTGGCAAGTCCGCTCAACTGGTTTTTACTGCTTTGTCCGCGGGCACATGTGATCGAATTCATGTCGCTTCTTATGATTTTAAAAATCTCGCTGTGCGGACTGACCTGTGGATATTACCTGAAAAAACATTTCAAAACAGATCATCCGGCGCTCGCACTGTTTGCCACGGCTTATGCGCTGTCCGCGTTTCTGGCAGCCTATTCCTGGAACCTGATGTGGTTAGACTGCCTGGTGCTTGCACCGTTTATTATACTGGGGTTAGAGCAGCTCGTGCAGGAGCAGAGAGTGTCCTTATATTATGGGACGCTTGCCATTGCTATTTTGTCGAATTATTACATTGCGATGATGATCTGCATCTATCTTGTGCTCTATTTCGTGATCCTTTGGGTGGAAGAGCGGGAGCATAAGCTTGTCAATGCGTTTCGTTTTGCATGGTATTCCCTGCTTGCGGGGGCGACAGGGGCAGTGCTGCTCATTCCGGAGGCGATCGTCCTCGGGGAGAGCGGTTCACAGGGAATCTCTTTTCCTAAAAAAGTGGAATGGTATTTCAATCTGATCGCAGAGCTTGGAAGACACTGCTTCCTGACGGAAGGATATACCGGAAGAGACCACTGGCCGAATCTGTACTGCGGCGTTTTTGTGCTGTTTCTTCTTATTATATATCTCACAAACCGACAGATCAGTTGGAAAAAGAAGCTTCCGAGACTGCTTCTTCTGGTGCTTTTTGCGGTAAGCTTTGCCAATAATATGCTCGACTTCATGTGGCACGGACTCCATTTCCCGGATTCTCTGCCGGGAAGACAGAGCTTCCTCTATATTTTCCTGTTGCTGGTGCTCTGCTTTGAGACAGTGCTGCATGCGGATGGGATCCGATGGTTTTCCGTGGCAGCGGCAGGGATTGTGGATGCAGCGTTTTTCATCCTCGTTGCATGGAAAATGGACGGGAAACTCACGACAAAAGAGAACGTGATCTTTACGGCGGTCCTTCTGACAGGTTATCTGGTGCTTGCCTGCGTTTATCTGGCGGGCAGAGGGAGGACACGGGAATATGTGGCATGGATTGCGGCAGCACTTGTGATCGGGGAGCTCACCGTGAATTTCGACGTGACAGGGCTTGACACCGTGACCAGATCCTCTTATGTGAAAAACTTATCCGACTATGCGGCGGTTTTAGATGCGGCGGAGGAAAAAGAACAGCTAGAGAACAGTGCAGGCGCCTTTTTCTACCGGACAGAAGAGCTTGAGCGGAAAACGAAAAATGATGCCGCGCTGTCCGGCTACCGTTCCGCTACCCAGTTTTCCTCTTTGATGAACATCAATGTCAGCCACATTTATCAGAAGCTTGGAATGGAGGGCGGTAAGAATTTCTACTGTATCAACGGGGCAACCCCGTTAATTTCCTCCATGCTCTCCTTAAAATATGTGATCGCAGACAACGACAGGGAAGCGACCCCGATCCGGACACTCGTGGCAGCCTCCGGCAGCACTTATTTATATGAAAACAAATACAGCCTCCCGCTGGGATTCATGGTGGACGATGAGGTACGGTACGGCTGGGATTATAAAAACGGCACCGGTATCCAGAACCAGAATGAACTGGCATCCCTGCTTGGAGCGACAGAGGAGATGCTCATAGAGATCCCGTCTGAGTCCGAAGCCGGCGTGTCACAGATCAACTTAGAGGAAGACGGTTACATCTTCGCCACTTATTCCGCCATCACTTCCGATACCTTGCAGGAGGAGATCAGCGACGGAAGAACCAAAAGCTTTACCAAGGCGTCCCACGGCTACATCTTAGACCTCGGCTACGCCCAGGCAGGTACCACCATCAAAGTCACCAACACCAATAACGAGAAAGTGGACATCCGCGCTTACCGCCTGAACTTAAACGCCGTGCAGCAGGCCTACGACACCTTAAGCCGCCAGACCATGGAATTAACCTCCTTCTCCGACCGCAAAATCACCGGAACCATCGAGGTACAGACTCCAGGCAGCCTCGTCTTCTCCATCGCGAAAGAAGATGGCTGGACCGTCTTTGTAGACGGCAAAAAAGCAGATTCTGAAATCTTCGCCGAAGCCTTCCTAAGCGTTTCCCTGACAGAAGGCACCCACGAAATCGAACTCCGCTACACCACCCCGGGGCTTGCCACAGGCGCCCTCATCAGCCTTGCCGCGGTGGGATTGTTCATCCTTTCCATCGCAATCCGGAAATGGAACAACCGGAGGATGCAGGGCATGTCCTAAGAGAAACCGCCCTGTGTGGTGTGTGGCGCACCGGTAAACACGTGTATCAGTGCATTGGTGAAAAATTTATCAATGTGGTTGTATTGCACTAGCACAGGTAGTATTATGATGATAATGAAATGGAAGAATGCGAGCTTTTTTTATAAAGCCCCTGCAATATCATATGGTATTTGATAATTACGCAACAAGCGTATAATAAGTATATAATAAGCATAGAAGATAATGGGATAGATTCTCTATTGCTAGATATATGGTATTGTACATTCACGTTTCGTCAGCTAAAAAGATAACTTCAATATTTAGAAGCGAAACTCGTAGAAAACGTAAATCAGATTTGGAACGTGGGGCAGTCCGGGGATAAGACCTTGGGGAGCCGCCGGTCCTTAGCTTGCAGCCGAGCAGAGCCGGTGGTGGCTAGCCAACAATCCGGCGATGCGAGGATGGAAGCTTAGTACCGTTGCGAGCGACACGGAGCGAGAGCGTGTCTTATACCCGGACTGCCCCACGTTCCAAATCCTTCACAACCTCCCTCGAGTTTCGCCCCCACCAACGAAAGGAGTCTATAAGTTATGTTACAAATTGGAATAAAAGGCGAATGCAATGAAATCGTCACTGAGAAAAACTCCGCCGCCTCCATGAGAAGCGGTGAACTATCCGTCTATGCCACCCCATCCATGATCGCCCTCATGGAACAGGCTGCCTACAAAAGCGTAGCCCCGGAACTAGAGGAAGGAAAAGGAACCGTCGGAACCCTCATGAACGTTTCCCACATTTCTGCGACTCCAATCGGCATGCAGGTAACCGCAAAGACCGAACTCATCGAGATCGACAGAAAGCGCCTCGTGTTCAAAGTGGAAGCGTTCGATGAGCGCGGCAAAATCGGAGAAGGTACCCATGAGCGATTCATTGTGGATAACGAAAAATTCCAGGAAAAAGCCAACAACAAATAAAAGAGAGTGTAGCATTGAAATAAAATCCCATGGGTGTTAAGATAGTCTCAGGGTGTCCGGACTGTCCCATGGCAGGACAGGGACACCGAAGAAAGGTAGTGATAATCTATGGCAGGAAAAGAAATCAAAATATACGGAGAAGATGACGGAACCTTTAAGATCCGCCCGTATGAACACCATGCCAAATACTATGAGACAGACCAGATGGGGATCATCCATCATTCCAACTACATCAGGTGGATGGAGGAAGCGAGAATGGATCTGATGGAACAGATCGGACTCAGCTACAAGCAGATGGAAGAGATGGAGATCATAAGCCCGGTCCTGTCGGTATCCTGTGAATATCACAGTATGGTTCATTTTGATGATACCGTTGTGATTGAGACGAAGATTACAAAGTATAACGGAATCAAGATGGAAGTAGAGTACCGGATGACCGATAAGGAGACAGGCGAGCTTCGCACGACAGCGAAGAGCTCCCATTGCTTCCTGACGCGTTCCGGCAGACCGATTTCACTGAAGCGTTCTTATCCGGAGCTGGATACGAAGTTCTTTGAATTTTCCGGGGAACAATAAAAGAAGAGAGGCACAGACGAAGATGATAACAGAGAGATTAGCGGCACTCAGAAAAGAGATGGCAGCGAGAAACATTGATATTTATATCATCCCGACAGCAGATTTTCATGAATCGGAATATGTTGGGGAATATTTTAAGGCAAGAAAATACATGACAGGTTTCACAGGCTCCGCAGGAGTGGCTGTGGTAACCTTAGAGGAAGCAGGTCTCTGGACAGACGGACGTTATTTCGTACAGGCAGAGAAGCAGTTAGAGGGAAGCACCGTAACCTTATACCGTATGGGAGAAGAAGGTGTCCCGACAGTAGATGAATTTGTTGCAGAGAAGCTTCCAGAGAACGGCTGTCTTGGCTTTGACGGCAGGGTAGTGAACGCTGCATGGGGCGGGAAGCTGGCCAGGATTGCAGAGGAGAAGCATGCATCCATGCATGTGAATGAAGATCTGGTAGACATCATCTGGACAGACAGACCGGCGTTATCGAAAGCTCCGCTCTTTATCCTGGAAGAAAAATATTCCGGAAAGAGTACCGCAGACAAGCTTCGCGATGTCCGTGAGAAGATGGCGGAGGCCGGTGCCAATGTGCATATTCTTACAAGCCTTTGCGATATTGCATGGCTTTTGAATATTCGTGGCGGAGACATCGAGCATGTGCCGGTGGTACTTTCTTATCTTGTGCTGACAAAGGATCAGTGTATCTGGTTCTTACAGGAAGAGGTTGCAGATGCGAAGATCCGTGCTTATCTGGGTGAGAACGGAATCGAGACAAGACCATACGATGCCGTTTATGAGTACGTTCCGACCATAGCAGAAGATGCAGTGGTACTGTTGAATAAGAATGGCGTCAATTACCGCATCTGCAGTGAGCTGAAGAAGCAGATCACGGTGATCGACCAGCCGAACCCGACAGAACTTATGAAGGCCATCAAGAATCCGGTTGAGGTGGAGAATACAAGAAATGCCCATATCAAGGATGGCGTGGCTGTTACGAAGTTCATGTACTGGCTGAAGACGAACATTGGTAAGATCCCGATGACAGAGATTTCCGCGTCTGATTATCTGGAAGCGAAGAGAAGAGAGCAGGAAGGGCTGCTTGACTTAAGCTTCGGCACGATCTGTGCTTACGGGGCGAATGCAGCGATGATGCATTATTCCGCAACACCGGAATCGGATGCCGAGTTAAAACCGGAAGGATTCCTTCTGGTAGATTCCGGCGGGCATTATTATGAGGGAACGACAGATATTACAAGGACATTTGTTCTCGGACCGATCACCGATGAGATGCGGACACATTTTACCGCAGTGTGCCGTTCGAACATGAACCTTGCAAATGCGAAGTTCTTATACGGGGTATGTGGATTGAACCTCGACATCCTTTCCCGTGGGCCGTTGTGGGAGATGGGAATCGACTATAAATGCGGAACCGGACATGGTGTCGGATATATTTTAAACGTCCATGAAGGACCGAACGGCTTCCGGTGGAAGATCGTTCCGGAACGCCATGACAGCGGTGTGCTCGAAGAGGGCATGATCACAACAGATGAGCCGGGTGTTTATCTGGAAGGCAAATACGGTATCCGTACAGAGAATGAACTTGTTTGCAAAAAAGCAGAGAAGAATGAGTACGGTCAGTTCATGGAGTTCGAGAACATCACGTATGCGCCGATCGACCTGGATGCGATTGATCCGGATCAGATGAGCCCTCGTGAGAAGAAGATGTTGAATGATTACCACAAAAAGGTATATGAGACGATTTCGCCATATCTGACAGAGGAAGAAAGAGACTGGTTAAAGGGATATACCCGCGAGATCTAGGGTGTGCCTGTGACCGGCAGGAAAGAAATAAAAAAACAAGAGAGGCTGCCGCAGCAGGAGGATAGCTCCGTGCGACAGCCCCTTGTGGATAAGAAGCAGGAGGGATTTATGAGCGGAAAGCTTGTATTGATTGACGGACACAGTATTTTAAACCGGGCTTTTTTCGGAATACCGGATCTGACGAACTCGGAAGGTCTGCACACGAATGCGGTGTATGGTTTTTTAAATATTATGTTTAAAATCTTAGAGGAGGAGCAGCCGGATTACCTGACCGTCGCTTTCGATGTGTCAGAACCGACCTTCCGTCACAAAATGTATGCAGAATACAAGGGAACCAGAAAGCCGATGGCAGAGGAACTGAAAGAGCAGATTCCGGTGATGAAGGAGATGCTAAAGGCGATGGGTGTGACCGTGATCGAAAAAGGCGGTTACGAGGCGGATGACCTTCTTGGAACGATCGCAAAGAAGAGCGAGGCAGATGGCTTAGAGGTTTCCGTGGTATCCGGAGACAGGGATCTGTTACAGCTTGCGACAGACCATATTAAGATCCGTATTCCGAAGACAAAACGGACCGGAACGGAGATCGAGGATTACAACACGAAAGAGGTTGTGGAGAAATATCAGGTCACGCCGCTTGAATTTATCGATGTGAAGGCACTGATGGGAGATACTGCGGACAATATTCCGGGAGTCCCGGGAATCGGAGAGAAGACAGCTACCGCTCTGATCGCACAGTATGGAAGCATTGAGAACTGCTATGCGCATGTGGATGAGATCAGACCGCCGAGAGCAAGCAAGAACTTAAAGGAGCATTATGATCTTGCGCAGATGAGCAAGACGCTCGCGACGATTGATATTCATGCGGAGATTGACTATGAACTGAAGGATGCGAGATTAGAGCAGATTTCGGATCTGTATACAGAGGAAGCGTATCTGTTGTGCAAACGTTTGGAATTTAAGAATCTTCTCGGCAGATTTGAGGTGGAGGCTCCGAAAAATCAGGCAGAGGAGTATTTTAAATGGGTGCGGGAACCGAAGGAAGCAGAGCGCATTTTTGCTGCATTAAAAGGAAAAAAATGTGCCTTCTGGATTGTGCCGTCTGAGGAGAAGAAGGATACAAATATGGAATCTTCCGGGCAGATGAACCTCTTCGGCTGTGAGGAGAAGAATGCATTCTTAGGAATTGCCGTGGCATCCGGCGAGGAGGACATCTGCTTTGTACAGGCGGGCGAGACATTGAGCAGTGAGAAAATCCTGTCGCTTTTTACAAAGTCACAGGCGGCAGAATATCTGACACTGGACTTAAAGCCGCAGATTGCACTGCTTCAGATGTTGGAGAGGAAGAGCAATGGCTCGGTGTCCCAGGAGAATCTTTCTGACCTGACGATTGCGGCATACCTGTTGAATCCACTGAAAAATGAATATCCGTATGAAGATATCGCCAAGGATTATGCGAACCTTCTGATTCCATCCCGCGCAGATCTGCTTGGAAAGCTGACGTTTGATACAGCGATGGAGGAGAAGCCGGAAGAATTTTTGAAAACAGTCTGCTTTACCGCCTATACAGCATTCGCAGGGGAGAAAGCGATGATGGAAGAACTGCGGGAGACTGGCATGGAAGAGCTTTATCGGAAGATCGAGATGCCGCTCGTGTATACACTTGCGGATATGGAGCATACCGGTATCGCAATTGACGCGGCAAGCCTGAAGGAGTACGGGGAGAAGTTAGAGGTCCGTATTAAGGAGCTGGAAAAACAGATCTACGAGGAAGCAGGCGAGGAGTTCAATATCAACTCCCCGAAGCAGCTCGGAGTGATTTTATTTGAAAAGTTACAGATGCCATATGGCAAGAAGACAAAGACCGGCTATTCCACCGCGGCAGATGTGCTTGACAAGCTCGCACCGGAATATCCAATAGTTGCGGATATTTTAGAGTACAGACAGCTCACGAAGTTAAAGTCCACCTATGCAGACGGGCTGGCAAATTATATTGCGGAGGACGGAAGAATCCACACGTCTTTTAACCAGACGATCACTGTGACCGGAAGATTGAGCAGTACAGAGCCGAACCTTCAGAATATCCCGATGAGGATTGAGTTAGGACGCCTGATCCGGAAGACCTTTTTGCCGAAAGAGGGCTGCGTCTTTATGGATGCGGACTATTCCCAGATCGAGCTGAGGGTGTTGGCACATATGTCCGGGGATGAGAAGCTGATCGAAGCATATAAGCAGGCGCAGGATATCCACAGGATCACGGCTTCCCAGGTGTTCCACATACCATTTGACGAGGTGACAGATTTACAGAGAAGGAACGCGAAGGCAGTCAACTTTGGAATTGTTTATGGAATCAGCTCCTTTGGACTGAGCCAGGATTTGAGCATCACAAGAAAAGAAGCGGCAGAGTATATCGAGCGTTATTTTGAAACCTATCCGAAGATCAAGGGCTTTTTGGATGGACTGGTAGCAGATGCGAAGGAAAAAGGATATGTCACAACAATGTTCGGCAGAAGACGTCCGGTGCCGGAGCTCTCAAGCAGCAACTTCATGCAGAGATCTTTCGGGGAGCGTGTTGCAATGAATGCGCCGATCCAGGGAACCGCAGCGGATATTATTAAGATTGCCATGATCCGTGTACATGACAGGCTTTTAGAGGAAGGATTAAAGTCCAGGCTGATTATCACGGTGCACGATGAGCTGCTTCTTGAAGTGGAGGAAAATGAGGTGGACAGAGTGCGGGAGATCTTAACCGAGGGCATGAAAGGTGCAGCAGATCTGAGTGTGACGCTTGCCATTGATCTTCATACCGGAAAGAACTGGTACGAGGCAAAATAGTCTGCATCTAAAGATTTGAGGCAGACTATGCCGCAGAGAAGCAGGAAAAAGGACGAAAAAAAGATGAAATTTATAGGAATTACAGGCGGTGTCGGCGCGGGAAAGTCAGCCATCCTTAGTTATCTGGCCGGAAAGGATGGCGTGCGTGTCATGTTAGCGGATGAGATCGCACACGATCTTATGGAGCCGGGGACGGCGTGCTATGAAAGGATCCGTGACTGCTTTGGCGAGGAAGATATCTGGACGGAGGATGGGCATTTTGACCGTCCGAAGCTTGCCGCTGTCATTTTCGCGGATGAAAAAAAAAGGGACAGGCTGAATGGGATCGTTCATCCGGCAGTGAAAGAATATGTGATCGAACAGGCGGCAAAAGAGCGGGAACGGGGAGATATACAGCTTCTCGTTTTGGAGGCTGCCCTTTTGATCGAGGAACATTATGATGAAATTTGTGAGGAACTGTGGTATATTTATACCGCAGAGGATATCCGGAGAGCAAGGCTGATGGAGTCGAGAGGATATTCGAAGGAGAAGGTGCAGCACATCTTTGACAGCCAGCTGAAAGAGAGCGAGTACCGGAGCCATTGCACCGTTGTGATCGACAATAATGGAGATCTGGCGGAGACTTACCGACAGATTGATAAGGCGTTGGCGGAGACAGAAAATACATAAAAAGAGAACAGAAAGAGAAAAGAAATGGAATTATGCAGTATTGCAAGTGGCAGCAGTGGGAACTGCATCTGTGCGGGGACAGACAACTGCCATGTATTGATAGATGCCGGGATCAGCGGAAAGCGCATCGAGGCAGGTTTAAACAGTATTGATTTAAAGACTGCGGAGATGCAGGGGATTCTTGTGACACATGAACATATCGACCATATCGCAGGGCTTGGCGTGCTTGCCAGAAGATATGGACTGCCCATTTATACGACAGCCGGGACGAGGGATGCAATTTTGCAGACGAAGTCTGTGGGGAAGATGGATGAGGATCTGTTTCAGGTGATCGAGCCGGGAAAGGAGTTCTCCATCGGGGATCTGACGATTGAACCTATCTCTATTTCCCATGATGCAGCCGATCCGGTTGCCTATAAGATGTACCAGGACGGAAAAAGCATGGCGGTGATGACCGACCTTGGCAAATTTGATGACAACATTGTAGAGAAGCTTCAGAACCTCGATGTCCTGCTCTTAGAGGCGAATCATGACGTGCGGATGTTACAGGCAGGATCGTACCCGTATCCGCTCAAACAGAGAATCTTAGGGGACAGGGGACATCTTTCCAACGAACTGAGCGGTCAGCTTTTAGGACAGGTGCTCCACGATCATTTCAAGCATATCGTGCTGGGGCACTTAAGCAAGGAGAACAACTACCCGGATCTCGCCTACGAGACCGTGCGGTTGGAGGTAGAGCTTGGGGAGAACCCGTATAAGGGGGACGATTTCCCAATGTTTGTGGCGAAGCGGGATGAAGTTTCGCAGAAGATTGAATTTTAGTAGTAGAAATTATAACGGATTTGTGCTAACATGTTACCTAATAAATTTACTGTAGTAAAGTGACAGAAATTATACGGAAAGTATTAGAAACTGTGTACGGTCAATTTATATGCAGGAAAAATAAAAAATAAGGAGACAGACAATGGAGAATGCAGGAAAGAAGACCATTATTACCGTAGTAGGAAAAGATACGGTTGGAATTATCGCAAAGGTATGTACTTATTTAGCCGAGACAGGGGTGAATGTTTTAGACATTTCCCAGACGATCGTATCCGGATACTTTAACATGATGATGATTGTTGACATGAGCCAGTCTGCAAAGCCGTTCGGCGACTGCCAGAAGGACTTAGATGAGCTTGGAAAAGAAATCGGTGTATCCATTAAGTGTCAGAAAGCAGAAATCTTCGATATGATGCACAGAATTTAACGGGGAGGCTGCGATGATAAATATATTTGATGAAGTAAATGAAACCAATAAGATGGTGGAGCAGGAGAACTTAGATGTCCGCACCATCACGATCGGAATCAGCCTGTTAGAATGTATTGACTCTGATTTAAAGAAGCTGAATGAAAATATTTATAACCGGATCACAACAGTTGCGAAAGATCTCGCTTCTGTCGGGGAAAAGATTGAACGTGAATTTGGGATTCCAATCGTAAACAAACGAATTTCAGTTACCCCGATCGCGTTAGTCGGCGGATCAGCGTGCAAGACCCCGGAAGACTTCGCAACGATCGCGGACACCTTAGACCGCGCAGCGGAAGCGGTTGGAGCGAACCTGATCGGCGGATACTCAGCACTGGTGTGCAAGGGAATGACAACAGCGGATGAGATGCTGATCCGTTCTATCCCAATGGCACTCTGCCGGACAAACCGTGTGTGCAGCTCGGTCAACCTTGCCTCCACAAAGACCGGTATTAACATGGATGCCGTCAAGCTTATGGGTGAGATCCTTTTGGAGGTGGCAGAACAGTCAAAAGACAGAGATTCCGTGGACTGTATGAAGCTTGTTGTCTTCTGTAATGCACCGGACGACAACCCATTCATGGCAGGAGCATTCCACGGTGTGACAGAGGCAGATGCCATTATCAATGTCGGTGTCAGCGGACCGGGTGTTGTCAAGACAGCCTTGGAAAAAGTCCGTGGAGAGAATTTCGAAGTGCTCTGTGAGACCATTAAAAAGACCGCGTTCAAGGTGACACGTGTCGGTCAGTTAGTTGCCCAGGAGGCATCAAGACTGTTAAATATCCCATTTGGTATCGTGGATTTATCCCTTGCCCCGACACCGGCAGTAGGCGACAGCGTTGCAGATATCCTCTGTGAGATCGGTCTCGAGTACGCAGGCGCACCGGGAACGACCGCAGCACTTGCCCTGTTGAACGATCAGGTCAAAAAAGGCGGTGTCATGGCATCTTCCTATGTCGGCGGCTTAAGCGGAGCCTTCATTCCGGTCAGCGAAGACCAGGGTATGATCAATGCGGTGGAGGCAGGCGCTATCACCTTAGAGAAGTTAGAAGCAATGACCTGTGTCTGCTCCGTAGGACTTGACATGATCGCCATCCCGGGCGACACCAAGGCAACCACGATCTCCGGTATGATCGCAGACGAGATGGCGCTCGGCATGATCAACCAGAAGACAACAGCCTGCCGTCTGATCCCGGTAATCGGAAAGGGTGTAGGCGAACAGGTAGAGTTCGGTGGGCTTTTCGGCTATGCACCGATCATGCCGGTGAACCAGTTCTCCTGTGATGCGTTCATCAACAGAGGCGGACGGATCCCGGCACCGATTCACAGTTTTAAGAATTAACAGGATGTTGATGGCACGATGATATCATAAAGAAAGCAGAAGCTCTCATTTGCATTCGGACACAAACGCACAGAAAAAAACAGTTGAAATGAAGATGACTTTATGCTATACTTATACGAGTTGTGAACGAACAGTATTAGGAGGAATACAAAGTGGCAATTTTAAAAATGGTTTTAACTGTTATTTTCATATTAGTCAGTATCGCATTGACAGTCATCATTCTGATGCAGGAAGGTAAGTCCGCAGGACTCGGAGCAATCGCCGGAGCTGCTGATACTTACTGGGGCAAGAACAAGGGACGTTCCATGGAAGGCATGCTAGTGAAGATCACAAGAATCCTCGTGGTTGTATTTATCGTGCTTGCAGCTGTATTGAATCTGGGAATTTTTTAAGAGACTTTGAGAAGACTGTCGCGGATGTGCGGCAGTCTTTTTATTTTAACAGTTCACTCGGAGCTGCG
>CAKRFH010000021.1:0-29303 GCA_934320555.1 uncultured Roseburia sp. | reverse complement strand
GGAACCGTTCATATCTGGATCGTGCGCGAAAATGATAAGAGCGGATACGATGTACTGCTTCAGAAGCGGAGCGATAACAAAGATTCACATCCGGGCTGCTATGACATTTCTTCCGCCGGACATATCAGCGCCGGAGATGAGAGGATGGAGAGCGCACTGCGGGAGCTTGAGGAAGAACTGGGACTGTCCGTGCAGCCAGAACAGCTGGAAGCGTTTGGAACAACACACGTGAAGTTTGAGGCAGCATTTTATGGGAAAATATTCCGGGACAATGAGATCAGCAGTGATTTTGTATACAGACAGCCGGTGGATATTGGTAAATTGAAACTGCAGGAGTCGGAAGTCGCAGAAGTCTGCTGGATGGATTATGAGGAGTGCAGACAGAATGTCGCGCAGGGATCGATGCCCAATTGCATCAATCCGGAGGAATTTGAGAAGCTTGGGGACTATCTGGGAATCCGGTAGAAAAAGGCGTCTTAATTAACTTTGAAGTAAATTACTTTCGAGTTAAGAAGACGCTTTTTGCTATAAAATATAGGAAATGAGCGCATTGCAACCACCAGTTGACAAATTGACGGGGCGGCTTTCTGGTGTGCAACGGTAAAAGATGATAGTCTTTTCACATGGACAAACGCTCAATCCTGATACAACACAGAGAAACTTTTCGGGGAACACGAAAAAAAGAGCTGATGCGGAAAAAGCAATTGTCCGGAAATGGAAAAGACGAAAAATGGAGGAAGTTATGATTTTAGCAGACAAAATTATCAATCTGAGAAAAAAGAATGGATGGTCACAGGAGGAACTTGCAGAAAAACTCGGAGTGTCGCGCCAGTCGATTTCAAAATACGAAAGTGCACAGTCTATCCCGGATCTCGATAAGATCCTAAAGCTCAGTGAGATTTTCGGAGTGACCACAGATTACCTGATCAAAGATGAACTGGAAGAGGAAGAATACACATCGTCACAGCCCCAGGAAAAGGAAAGCGACAGGGTTATACACAAAGTTACAATGGAAATGGCGAATGAATATTTGCAGATCATTGACTGGTCGGCAGGAAAAATAGCCTTTGCTACGATGCTGTGTATTTTATCTCCAATTGCTTTATTAATACTCGGAGCAATGAGTGAGATGCCCAATTATCATATGAGTGAAAATGCAGCGGCGGGCATTGGCGTCTGTGCTTTGCTTGTGTTGGTCACCATTGCGGTGACAATTTTTATTCTCTGCGGTATGAAGAGCAAAAAATATGAATTTCTGGAAAAAGAAGATATTGAGACTGCGTACGGGGTCAGCGGCATGGTGAAGGAAAAGAGAGATGCCTATCACAGCGCCTATGTGACACAGCTTGTCATCGGGATTGCCTGCTGCATCTGTTCGGTAATTCCGCTGTTTGGAACTCTTGCGGTATCGGAAAGTGATTTTTATATGGTTCTGTCGGTATGCATGCTTTTAGCGCTTGTGGCAGTTGGAACTTATTTTATCGTAAAGAGTGGAACCACAATGAATGCCATGAACCAGCTTTTGGAGGAGGAAGATTACACCAGGCAGAAAAAGCAGGAAAATAAAAAAATGTCTGTACCGGTGATGGCATACTGGCTGATCGCGACGGCTATCTATCTCGGATGGAGCTTTGGGGTGAACGACTGGAGTAGGACATGGATCATCTGGCCGGTTGTCGGTGTGCTGTTCCCGGTATTTTATGCGCTTGTGTCAGCAGTCAGGAAGAAATCGTGATGCAAGATGCCTTGTGCATAACACTTTATTCCAGAGGTGAATTTGTTTCATCTGGAGGAACCCCGCTGTATTTGCAGCAGATTGACCAAAAGGAAGACTTTGAAGAGAATAACTGGATATTGGAGTGCTTGACAGTTTAAGGGAAAAAGCAGATATTTTTTGTAAAAAGAGGGAACATACATGGTTTGTACTGTTTTCAAAATCAGGTTTTACGAAGACAGTCCTGGAAGAGGCAGAAAAAGCGGAAGATATCATATTGGTTGATTTGGAACAGCTGCTAAAGTGTTAGCAAAGCGCAAAGAGAGAATCTGAAAAGGATTCTCTTTTTTTAGTTGTCCAGAGTGTGATTATTGCCAGAAAGAAAAAAGCAGAAGCGTAAAGAAACGTGTCTGTACACAATTTCTTCACAAAATAGACAGATAAAATCCACAACTTCGTCAAAAAATAAACATAAAATCACGATATATTATAACCATCAACAGAGGAAACCCCAACCGCTGTTGATGCAAAACTTTTTTTCATAAACTCTCCCCCAATTATATAAGACAGGAACCTCCTGCAGACTGTAAAGAATTGAGTTTGCAGGAGGTTCCTGTTTTTTCGATGTTATACATCTGTAGATTACAGGAACAACTCCTCCTGACGGTGGATTAGTAAGGAGAATGCCTCCTTATCCAGGGTATAGTAAGTCCTGTTACCATCAATGATGCAAGTGACGAGGCCACTGCTGATCATCTTGCTCATATGGTGGTGGATGGTGTTGCGGGAGAGAGAGAAATGTTCGCACAGCTCCTGCCCATAGGCACTGCGTCTGCGGAGATAACACAGAATGTCAAAACGGGTGCGGTCTCCTAGCAACCGGTAGGCTTCATAAATATCATCGCCGGAATTCCGCTGTTCTGTCAGCATAGTTAATAATTCTTTCCGGAGAATCCCACAGTAAACGAAAACTCTATCAGAAAGCAGCTCGGATGCAAGTGTGGTATCCATTCCAAAAAGAAACGGGCGGATAATATAGTCGGAGTCGATACAAAGCTCAAGATGGGAGGTTTCTTCCAGATAATGACGTGGTCCCATTTCTTCTACAAGAGCGACGAAGTCAGAGGACAAAGTATTTATCAGATCGGTATGCTGTTCGAGAATGCGGACCGCAGGAAAAAGAATAGCAGCAATGCGGTCTGCTAGCGAATGGTAGTTGTGGCAGATTCCGAGAATCGCAAGCTTGCTCTTATCCGGAATTGAGAGAGATAAGATACTGTCAATGAGTTCATGTTCTCCGAAGCTTTCCAGAGAGTTATCGCGGTCTGTCAGATCCAGTGTAAAAGCAATATGATACGCAACATGGTCTGCACTCAGTCCGTGCAGATAAGAGAGAAGCTGATCTGCATTCCCTTCATAGGTATCAATCAGGGGATAGAACAGGAGAAAGGCAACGGAAGAGGAGCCAATCGTATTATGAGGGAATCCCTCAATATTGCCAAAAAGTTCTGTAAGCTCTTCTGCATCCAGATGAATGGCGTCATTCAGATAGCCGGAGAGATTTTTTAACTGTTCCATTGTGTGGAGAAAAGAAGGCGCCGGATCAATCTTTCTTAAATGGATGCGGTGTTCAATATGTTCCCAGGTACTTCCGTTTGCACGTCTGCCCAGATATGAGAGTGCTTCTAAAAGCAGATTCGGCTGCTGCATGATTGTCATAAAATGAATGTCCTCCTGTTTTTCCAGTCAATGTAGTTCATTGTTTGAGTATGTCATAAGAAAAGTGCTTTGTCAAACAGCTTTGTAACGGTATCTACCGCTTTCAAACATGAAAGCTTAAAAAATTTCCTGAAAATTTTCTGCTTTAATTTGATAAAAATATTGACAGGTAAGGCATCTGCCGTTATTATCAAGTATGTAATACATGTATAGAACATAACGACATATATAGATATTACTTACTAGCTTCTATACATCGGTTTGGTTTCAGGAAGGAATTGAGGAGTATGAAAAAAAAGATGAATCGAGGGTTTGCCCTTTTCCTTGCTGCATTGATGGCGACCGGGATGATACCGGCGCAGCCTGTTATGGCAGAAAATGCGGCAGAGGAGAATGGTACACAGATCGAAGCGGTTGAGGTTGACGAAGAGTCTCGTGTCATTGAAGCAACCGAAAGCGAAGAAACAGACAGTGTAAGACCGGAAACTTACGCGGATGATGAACTGGTAACTGTCATCGTTGAACTTTCCGACGCACCGGTGCTTGATTACTATGGAGTCAGCACTTATGCAGCAGATGCAGACAGTGATGCCGGGGAAGCAGTATCGGATTTCCTGACTTCTGATGCAGCAGATGAAATTGCAGAAGAGATCACTGCACAGCAGGATGAGATGATCCAGGAGATCTCATCGGAAGCAGATGTGAAAGAAGTGGTAGACCAGTGGGCATCTGTTACGAATGCAGTTGCAATCACAGTACCATATGGAGACCTTGCAAAGATCCAGAAGATGGACGGTGTAAAGCGTGCCTATGTGGAGCATGTGTTTGACAGACCGGACGAACCTGTGACCAAAGAAGCCGGCGAGATTGCAGGCTACAGCTATGATATGGTTGGTATTCAGGAAGCATGGGGCGAAGGATATACCGGAAAGGGCATGTTAGTAGCTGTCTTAGACACAGGTCTTGACATTAATTGGCAGGCAGGTCAGATAAATGAGAAAGATAAGACGCACGTGATCACATCCCATGAAGCATTCCGTGATGACTCCTTTAAGAGCGCGGATGCGAAAGAGGAGCTTCGCTACACAAGTGAGAGTATCAAGAAGTTCTTAGAGGATAACACACTCAACGCAGAGTTCCGTGGTGGAAATCAGGAGCTCACATATGATTATAATGCATTATACAAGAACGAGAAAGTTCCGTTTGCATATGACTATGCAGACCTTGACTTAAACGTTCAGCCGGGAAGCAGTACCCATGGTACTCATGTGGCCGGTACAGTAGCAGGATATGTGAAGGATGCTGAAGGAAAAGTGAAGTTCTCCGGAGTAGCACCGGATGCACAGCTTCTGATCATGAAAGTATTCCCGGATGCAGATGGCGGAGCACAGGAGAGCGATATGATCGCAGCGTTAGAAGATGCGGTGAAGCTTGGTGCAGACGTTATTAACTTAAGCCTTGGATCTGATAATGGTTTTGGAGAAGATGATACGATTCAGGAAGAATTGTACGACCGCGTGCACGAGGCAGGAATCCTGCTTATGACATCCGCAGGAAACAGTGCATCATCCAGTGCCAGCAACAACTATGGTGGAAATAACCTGACCAGTGATCCGGAGACATCTATGATGTCCTCACCGGCAGTATATGATTCCAACCTGGCAGTGGCATCTATCAACAACTCCGTTGACGTGGTAAGCGTTTTCGAGTGGACGGACAAAGCCGGAGAAGTACACCGTGTTGCTTACAATGACCCGAACGAGTCATCCATGAAGTACAAGTTCCTTGGAAAGGAAATGAACATCATCCCGGTTGGTGGTGTCGGAACAACAGAAGATTATGAAAAAGCAGGTTTCCGCAGCTACTATGGTTATGGCGATAAAGGTGTGACCGGTATCGCACTGGTACAGCGAGGCGAGATCAGCTTTACAGACAAGATTAAGAATGCAAGCAGTTTTACCTGGAATTATTATGATTCTTCCAGTGGAAATTATGTGAATTACAGCCCGGTTCAGGCAGTCCTTGTCTATGACAATGTAGATGGCGACCTGATCACAATGAGCACAGATGGTACCTATCTGACTTCTGCATTCATTTCTAAAGCAGATGGAGAAGCAATCATTAATGCGATCAACGACGGTTGTGAAGTGAAGATCAGTGTACAGAAAGACGATGAGTTGGTCAAATGGGACAAGCAGGGACAGATGTCCGAATTTACTTCCTGGGGAGCAGGCCCAAATCTTGAGTTAAAGCCTGAAATCACAGCACCGGGCGGGAATATCTGGTCTTCTGTCGTAGATGACAGCAGCCGTCTGAACAATCCGTCTGACTACAACGGATCCTACGGCATGATGAGTGGTACCTCCATGGCAGCACCACATATGACAGGTATTACAGCTTTGGTAGAACAGTATGTCCAGACTGAGCATAACAATGGAACAAAGACAACCAATGCAGATCTTACAAGCCTGCTGTTAATGAGTACCGCAATCCCACAGAAACAGGAAGATGGAAACTACTATTCTCCTCGCGTACAGGGAGCGGGACTTGCGAATGCGGCAGCAGCAATCAAAACACCGGCATACATCACAGTAGCCGGACAGAGTGTTGGTAAATTAGAATTAAAGGATGATCCGGAAAAAACAGGAAGCTATGACCTGAAATTTACGGTACATAATCTGTCCCGCAAAAAAGTATCTTATAAGGCAAAAGCAGTATTCCAGTATCCGGCAACAGCATCTGTGGATACAGAATGGGGAACCCGCGAGGTCATGCTTGATGCAGACCAGAAGTTGGGTGAGTTCGATCTTGGTACTGTCACAGTAGCAGGAAGCTCAAGCACAGATATCGCAAAGAATGTTACATTAAGTGCAGAGCAGAGAGCAGCGTTAGATACTTTTGCAAACGGAACTTATGTGGAAGGATATGTGATCTTAGAAGCAGAAGATGACAGCAATCCACAGATTGGCCTGCCGGTACTGGCATTCTATGGTGACTGGACAAGTGCGCCAATCTTTGATAACGGTGACTGGTTAGATACACCGGAAGACGGGACTATGGTATTAAATAATGAAGCTACATGGGGAATCAGTGATGTTGCTTATTATGATGGATATTCCTTCTATACATTAGGCTTAAACCCATTTGATGCGCATGCAGCACAGAACTATACGAATTTCCATGATGGAAATATCACATTGGCACCGGGAACAGGTTTATACCGTTCCATCAATGACTTTGTACTGTATCAGTTAAGGCAGGCAAAGGCGGTTATTGTAGAAGTACATGACAGCGAGACAGGCGAGTTATACTACCATGATCTTGCAACTTACCAGTTGAAGACAACGTATAATGCGTCTTATGCAACTGCGATTCCTACATCAGTAAGCTATTTTACACAGGATTACTGGTCAGGAACAGATCTGGAAGGAAATGTACTTCCAAGTGGTACACAGTGTAAGGTAACCATTACAGCATATGGTGATGGCGAGTACCCAACCGAGAATAACGAAACATTAGGCCGTGTGGCAACAGATTTTGAAGCTCTGATTCCAGGCGAAGTAGAACCGAGCTTTAACGGACACAAGATGGATATGACAGGCGATGTGATCGAGTTCTCCGTATTAGTAGATACAGAGGCGCCTGTTATGACAAACAATGCAGTCAGCTGTAAAGAGGTGGACGGAAGAACGATCGTGAGCGGATCTTTCAACGATGACAACGGATCTATCGCTTCCATTGCAATTTATCCACAGGTGAAACGTACATATAAAGAAGGTTACGGCGATCCAAGTTATGTAGAGTACGGTCTTGACAAGATCAATCCGTTCTATGATGAGCTTGTAAATGAAGAAGATGTCCACCAGAAAGGTTTCAGCTGTGATGTGACAGAGTATGTACATACCAACGAATCTTATCCGGGGGAAAACAGTTACTATGATTATGAATGGACAGGAAACCTGTATGTATTCTGCGGTGATTACGGCGGAAACGACAGAAGCTATGCAGTAAAAGTCAATACAGATCCTGGAATCGTTCTTTCCCAGACGTCCGCATTGTTAGATATCGGGGATCAGTTCAACTTAAGTGTGATTGATAATACCGATGCAAACGGTGTGATCACAAGAACTTCCAGCAACCCGGAAGTGGCAACGGTAGACGAAACAGGACTTGTAACAGCAGTAGGTGCAGGACAGACAATCATTACGGTTGGAAATGGAACTGGCACAGCAATTTGTGTAGTAGCCGTTAATGAGAAGAATACGGAAGTGGAAAGCTTTGATCTCTCCATTGACAGCTTTTCAGGATTAAAGCCAAATGGCGCTGTCATTGTAAATGTTAAGAATATCCAGCCATCCGGAGTGGAAATCAATTCGGTAGAATGGAAGACATATGAAGATGATCCTGATCTGTATACAGGACTTCTGACAGTTGCACAGCATACGACAGATGCAATGAGCGGAGAAGTTTATCTGAATGCTTCTGCAAGTGGAGATGATGATCTTACAATTCCGGGTTCCAGCGGATATCTGGAAGTAACCTTAAACCGCGAAGTGGATGAGAATGGAAATGTAGTTAAGCCAGGTGTGACACGTACCATGAGGCTTGACTGGGCTGACTTATATCATCAGACAACAGATGAGGATTTGACATCTGATCTGTTTGGCGGACAGCAGACGGTTTATGTACAGAATGGAGAGACCGCAACTTTAATTGCAAAATACAATGATTCCAACAGACATCAGGCAATTGATGTAAAATTATATTCACCGGTTGGGGCAACAAATTATAGTTATACGAACCCGACAGCAGCGTCTACAGGACTGGTACTTGACGGACCGGATTTTGCATCAGTAGGAAGCGAATGGAGGGGCAGACTTGTTAACGAAGCAGGTTACAAGCTGCCGGAATCTGTTCAGATCGGAAGCATTATTCCGTACAGCGATGGAAGCATGTACGAATCCTGGTGGGATAATAACTATGGTTATTTTACCTATAATGCAGAGACAGGAGAAATTGTTGTAAAGAATGCACCATATGGTTCTAATAATCAGATGGTAATCCGTGCGGATGGTGTGGTAAGCGAAGGAAATCCGGCAGGTACCAGAAGTGATGTGACATATACAAGACCGGAACCGCTCTATGGACCATTTGACTGGAATATCACTGGAGAACGGGCAGTAACAGGTGAACTTACAACGGCTGAGAATGTCAATATTAACGGAGATACAAAGAACGTTGCATACTATACACCTTCAGAACCTGGAGTTACCTACATTACAGCAACAACAAAAGATGGAGCATATTCTGTGAACTTTGCAGTGATCAGTGAGGGCATTCTCGCAGATACCCTGACACTTGATACCAATAAAGTAACGCTGACAGAGGGTGAGTCCTATCAGCTGACAGCAACACTGGATCCGGAACCAACCTTAGATCTTAATAAGGAACTGGTATGGAAGAGCTTCAATCCGGAAGTTGCAATGGTTGATGAGAATGGTGTGATCACAGCTGTAGCAGAAGGCGATGCCTATATTAAGGTAAATACCAAAACTGCACCGGGAAGAGATGCAGAGACACAGTCTTACTGTATCGTACATGTAAACGGACCGGTAAAATATTCTGTTACATTCTGTGACTATGACGGAACTGTATTAGACACACAGGTAGTCCGTGCAGGAGAGAATGCAACCGCTCCACAGACACCGGAACGCGAAGGATATACATTTGCAGGCTGGGACAAGGACTTTACCAATGTGACAGCGAACCTGACCGTTACAGCAACTTACACAAAGAATGAAGATCCATCCAATCCAGGTGACGGAAACAATGGAAATCAGCCATCCAACCCGGATAATGGAAATAACGGAAACGGTGGAAACAATGGAAACCAGCCATCCAACCCGGATAATGGAAATAACGGAAACGGTGGAAACAACGGAAATCAGCCATCCAACCCGGATAATGGAAATAACGGAAACGGTGGAAACAACGGAAATCAGCCATCCAACCCGGACAATGGAAATAACGGAAATGGTGGAAATAACGGAAACACCGGAACAAACAACAACGGTAATAACAACACAACAGCAAATGCAGATGGTGGACAGGCAGCAACAGCGCAGACTGTCAAGACAGGTGATACTGGATCCCTTGCAGCTGTCTGGATGTTATTAGGTGGAATCATGCTTTGCATGGGAGCAGCACGCATGAGTTTCAAACGCAGAAGAAATAAATAAGACAGTTTTGCTGACAGGAGCCGATAGGGCAGGAGTTTCAGATTCTTTCCCATATCGGCTCCTTTACTGACATTTCTATTGACAAGACAGCTGTAAAGTGATACCTTGGACAGAGAAATTGAGAAGACATATCATTTAAAAGGAAATAAAGGGGGGATACGATTATGGAACTGATGCCGCATCTGAAGCTTCCGGATAACCTAGGCATCCGTTATGCGATCCTGCCGGGAGATCCGGCGCGTGTCGATCGGATTGCCGAACAGTTAGAGGACGTGGAGGAACTTGCATATAACCGTGAATACAAAAGCATCGCAGGAACCTATAAAGGAATCCGGGTACTGGCAGTATCCACAGGAATTGGTGGACCGTCTACCGGGATAGCTGTGGAGGAGCTGGCAAGAATCGGAGTACAATATGCAATCCGCATCGGAAGCTGCGGAGCCTTACAGCGGGAGATCCACCTCGGCGATCTCGTGCTTGTCCAGGCAGCTGTGCGCGATGAGGGAACCTCAAAGACTTACATAGAGCCCATCTACCCGGCCATCCCGGATTACAGCCTCTTAGAGGCATGCGTGGCAGCCGCCAGAGAGGAGCAGATCCCGCATCACATCGGCATGGCAAGAAGCCACGACAGCTTCTACACCGACCGTGAGGATGAGATCGATGCCTACTGGTCCAGGCAGGGTGTCCTCGGCGCCGACATGGAAACAGCCGCGCTCTTTACCATCGGTTCTATGCGTGGCATCAAAACAGCCTCCATCCTAAATACCGTGGTAGAGTACGAGGAGAACTTGGAGGACAACATCAACAGCTACACCGATGGTGCCGCCGCCATGATGACCGGCGAACACAACGAGATCCACACCGCCTTAGAAGCCTTCCATAGGATCTCTGCAACCCAGACAACAGCTTAACCCTAAGCACGGTCTCCCACGACACCAAAGCCGTACACCATCTATCCCACGAATAACGCCTTCCGGTCTTTCCAAGTCCATGTTTATGTCGACAAAGTAGACCTAGCGAAACGCGTTCCAAACATAACGAGGATGGAGATGCGGGGCAGGAGCCAGAGAAGACCTTGAGGAGCCGCCGGTTCTTAGCTTCCAGCCGCGCAGGGACAGTAGTGGCTTGCCAATAAACCGGCACTGCGCGGCTGGAAGCTTAGTACCGCTGCGAGCGACGCGGAGCGGGAGCGTGTCTTCTCTGGCTCCTGCCCCACATCTCCATCAGCACAACCTAATGCCCGCGTTTTGCGAGCCACTAACTACATATTAATTAAGAAAAGAGGAAAAAAGTTATGAGTAATGTATTTAAAACAAAATTAAACACCGCAAGCCTGGTTCTGATCCCAGCCTGCATTGGCATCAACTACCTCGGCAAGCTCTTCGCTTCCGTATTAAAGCTTCCGTTATGGTTAGACGCTATCGGAACCTGTATCGGTGGCGCCCTCGGTGGTCCGGTCATTGGTGCGATCTGCGGAGCAGCCAACAACCTCATCTACGGCTTCACAACCGGTGATTCCATCACCTTAGTATACGCTCTGACAAGTTTATTCATCGGTCTTGCAGTCGGTGTTATGGCAAGACTTGGCAGAATGGAGAAGTTCTCCGGCGCATTCTTAACTGCAATCGTGGCAGGCTTCGTGGCAGTGCTCATCTCCACACCGTTAAACTGCATCTTCTGGGGCGGTACAACCGGAAACGTATGGGGTGATGCTGTATTTGCAGCAACACAGGCAGCAGGAATGCCAGTGGCAGTCGGTTCCTTCTTAGACGAAGTGATCGTGGATATTCCGGATAAAATCATCACAGTCCTGATCGTATTCGCGATCTTAAAAGGACTTCCGAAGAAACTGACAGCCCTCTACGATGTCAACGAAACAATTGAGAGCTTAGATTAAAAACATCTAAGAAATGGAGACTGAAATGAAAAGTATCAGTTTATATGTGGCTCAGGATACCTATCTGACCAGAATGCACCCGTTCACAAAGCTGTGCTACATTGTCACAGCCATTGCCTGTTCCCTAATCATCGGGAAAGTGTGGGCATTCGGGCTCTTCGTTGGAATCAGTCTTGTAATGTTAATCAGTGGAAAAATCATTCGGAAGGTTTTTCCACTGATTGCTTTTTCCTTTACGATTCTGATTACCATCTTCCTTATCCATGGATTATTCAATCATGAGAACGCGAACCTCCTGTTCGCCTTAGGACCGTTAAAATTCTACCGGGAAGGCATGCTCTATGCGCTCCATATCAGCTGTAACGTGTTAAACATGCTATTAGCATTTGCTGTCTTCGTTCTGACAACAAAGCCGGTAGAGCTTGTGGAAGATTTAGAGCAGGCAGGCTTTTCCCCGAAAATTGGCTATGTGATCAGTTCCGTCTTTCAGATCGTCCCACAGATGAGCGGCACCATGAACACCATCATGGACGCGCAGCGCAGCCGTGGATTAGAGACAGAAGGAAATCTCATCACCCGCGCTAAGTCTTTCCTGCCGCTCATCTCCCCGGTAGTCATGAGCTCCCTCATCAACACAAGAGAGCGTTCCATCGCCTTAGAGATAAGAGGTTTCGAAGCAGGGGAGAAAAAGACTTACCTGCGGGATGGAAAAATGAGAACTTCGGATAAAATCATGTGTATCATGATGGGAATATTCATTGTACTGGCTATTCTTATCCGGATTTTTGTTTAGAAAAGGAGAATTCCTATGCCCTACATAAAAGTAGAAAATCTAAAATACCGCTACCCGGGAACAAAAACATTAGCCCTTGACGGTGTCAACTTTGAGGTGGAAAAAGGTTCTTTCATCGGAATCGTCGGAGAGAACGGTGCCGGAAAAAGTACTCTCTGCCAGGCAATAAACGGTCTCGTGCCGGGCTTCTTTAAGGGAGCATATGGCGGGAAAATATATATCGGAGATATCGAGGTGGCAAAGACTTCCGTCTCCAAGCTGTGCCAGAAAGTCGGACTCGTTTTTCAGAACCCGTTTAACCAGCTCTCCGGTGCGAAAGAGACTGTATTCGAGGAGATTGCCTTCGGACTACAGAATTTCGGCGTCCCGAAAGAGGAGATGGTAAGCCGCGTCAATGAAGTGATGGAGCTCTTAGACATCGCAGCATACCGTGACCGTAATCCGTTCGATCTTTCTGGCGGGCAGATGCAGAGAGTTGCCTTAGCCGGTATCCTTGCGATGAGACCGGATGTGCTCGTGCTAGACGAGCCGACCTCCCAGTTAGACCCGGCAGGCAGCGAGGAAGTGTTTGCCGCGGTGGATAAGCTGTCCAAGTCTGGCATTACCATCTTCATGGTGGAACAGAAATTAGAAAAACTCGCAGATTACTGTGACAAAATTCTCCTGCTCCATCAGGGAAAACAGATCGCATTCGACACTCCGGATCAGATCTTTTCCAGAGAGGATCTGATGCAATACGGCGTGAATCCTCCTGCCTACACAAGAATCTGTAAAGCACTCGGCGTGAAAAAAGAAAACGGCTGTTATCCGGCATCTTTTCAGGATACACTCGCAAGAAAAGATCAGTTTCCGAAAGAGACAGATCTACAGTCGCAGAATCAGAAAAGCAGTCAAAATGTGGAGGATGACAGAAAATCCACAGAACAACAAAAAAGATCTGTGGATATCCACAGTGCAAAAGGAAATGACTGTGGAAAAGAGGAAAACAGCACAAAAGAGATTTTTAAAATCGATCAGCTGTCTTTCTCTTACACCGAAAACATACCGATTTTAAAAGACCTGAACTTAACAGTCAACAGCTGTCCAACTGCCATCATCGGACAGAACGGAGCCGGGAAAACGACACTGGTGAAACTTTTAAAAGGTCTGCTAAAGCCGGTAAGCGGCAGCATCTACTATGGCGGAGAAAACATGGCGGAGAAAACAGTTGCCATGCTAGCGGGTGAGATAGGCTATGTGTTCCAGAATCCGGATGACCAGATCTTCAAATACCATGTCATTGATGAGGTCATGTTCGGCCCCTTAAACATCGGCATGACCAATGAGCAGGCGAAAGAGAAAGCCATGCAGGCATTATCCACCGTAGGCCTGCAAAATCTCGCCGATGAGAATCCGTACGATCTTGAACTGTCCGAACGGAAACTCGTCGCTATCGCCTCTGTCCTTGCCATGGATACGGCCGTCCTCATCTTAGATGAGCCAACCATCGCGCAGGATTACAAAGGAAGAACCATCATCGGCAGCATCATAAAAAAATTAAGCAGTGAAGGAAGAACCGTTATTGCCATCCTCCACGACATGGATTTTGTCGCCGAGAACTTCGAGCGCATCATCGTCATGGCACACGGTCAGATCCTGGCCGATGGCACAAAAGAGGAAGTCTTCTCCAGACAGGACATCCTCCGCCAGGCGCACATAGACCAACCCTACCTGACCAAGCTCTGTACCAAGCTTGGCTACCAGAAATTGTATTTTAATGTTCAAGATATATGTTATACCACTAGGAACGGATCGAAATAAAATGCTTGAATATGAAACAGATTTTAACATTTAAATTATTATGTGCATTTATCGAATCGCCAATGCGAAACTCGTCGGAAACGTATAGATGAGCGGGACGCAGGTGCAGCAGGGGGTGGAGACCTTGAGGAGCCGCCGGTTCTTAGCGCCCAGACGCGCAGGGACAGTAGTGGCTTGCCAATAAACTGACACTGCGCGGCTGGACGCTTAGTACCGCTGCGAGCGACGCGGAACGAAAGTGTGTCTTCACCCCCTGCTGCACCTGCGTCCCGCGTGCCATAACATCCCCCGAGTTTCGCCCCAAGAATAAAAAAAGGAGAAAACCCCATGAGAAACATTTTAGTAGTAGTAGACATGCAAAACGACTTCATCGACGGTTCCCTGGGCACAAAAGAGGCACAGGCAATTGTAGATAACGTAGCCGCAGAGATCGCAAACTATGATCCTGCCGACATCTTCGCAACCAGAGATACCCACCCGGAGAACTACTTAGACACCCAGGAAGGAAAAAATCTCCCGGTCGTTCACTGCGTAAAAAATACCAAAGGCTGGGAGATCAACGAGAAAATTGCAAAAGCTTTAAAAAATGCCGAAATCATCGATAAACCAACCTTCGGCTCCAAAATCCTCGCAGAAAAAATCGCTGCAATCGCAGAAAAAGAGGACATCGAAGTGACGCTTATCGGTCTGTGTACGGATATCTGTGTCGTATCCAATGCCCTCTTAATGAAAGCATATCTGCCGGAAATCCCGGTGCGTGTGATCGCTTCCTGTTGTGCAGGCGTGACACCGGAAAGCCATGAGGCAGCATTAAAAACCATGGCAATGTGCCAGGTGAAAGTCTGTTAAAAGATGAAAAGTGTTCCGATAGCTGGCGTAATAGGAAAGATGGTCAGGTAGTAGGCTTCGGCATTTTTCGAAGCCTTCCATATAAAAGCTTCCGAAATGCATCGTCCTTCTGCCATTGCATCAGCGTCAGAAAGACCTCAATCATAACATGGTTGTAAAGGGTGGCGTCTCCGGCATTGATATCTGCCGGCTGCTGCATCGTTGCAACCTGATATTGACCGAGGGCAGCGGCATAGACCTGTGCTTCCATATCTGCATAAGGAGAGTCTGTGCCCTGCTTATACCGGGCTTTCAATTCATCAGTCAGTGCAGAAGCGAGATCCACTCTCGGAGTGTGAATCTTCATCAGGGCAGCAACAAGGTCACCATGTTCTTCGGACGAACGTTTCACGATCGAAATATAATGATCTTCCCCAAGCTTTGCCATCTGTGCGACAAGCTCATCTCTTATCTTTATATATTCTTCCATCATTTGTTCCCCAATCGCTTCCTTGTCAGCAAAATGCTGATAAAACGCAGCGCGCGAAATCGGTGTGGCATCCAAAATATCCTGTACTGTAATCTTCTCATAAGGCTTTCGCTTTAACAGCTGGCAGAAAGTCTGCACGATCGCTTTGTCGGTCCGGATATAGTGTGTGGTTCTGTTCGCATTCTCTAACATCGTATAGTCAGTTCCCCCTTTTTTCCTGAAATCAGATTTGTATCTATACAGAAGTATACATTATGTTTACTTAATAAATCAATCATTTAAACTGGATATTCCGTTTTTTATATAAAATGCTAGAATTAAGAAGTAAGAGCGAAACTCATAGAAAATGTAGATTGGATTGTGCACCGTGATCGAAAACATAAGAAGACACTGGGGAGCCGCCGGTTCTTAGCGACCGTATTTTGGTCGCTTAGTACCGCTGCGAGCGACACGTAGCGAGAGCGGGTCTTCGTTGTTTTTGATCACGGTGCACAATCTTCACAGTCAAAATTTGAGTTTCGCGACGGCTCAAACAGAAATTGTGAAAAGGAGAAGAACTATGGACAGTATGGAACAGGCAATAGCAGCAATGGCCAACAGAAAAATGGAGCACCCATATCCGCAGCACATACAGGATGCGAGAGCGATCGCAGCAGACGGAATCGTACTTTTGAAAAACAAAAACGGGGTTTTGCCGCTACAGGAGAAAAAAGTGGCACTGTACGGTGCAGGCGCATCCGAGACAATCGTCTGTGGAACCGGTTCCGGTTATGTAATGGCACCACATACGGTCAGCGTGCGGGAAGGACTGGAGAATGCGGGAATCACGATCACTTCCGCAAAGTGGTTAGAACGGTATGAGACAGCCAGCAGACAGGCAAACGAGGAGGATAAGACGCTGTCGCAGATTGACCGGGCATGGTCAGGCTTAAGTATCCTCATCGATGACATCGAGGTGACAGAGGAAGAACTTGCAGAGGGAAAAGAAGCACAGACCGCCATCTACGTGATTCGCAGAAATGCCGGGGAGAACCATGACCGCCGTGCGGTGAAAGGGGACTATTATCTTTCCGATATGGAGCTTTCTAATATCAAAAAAGTAGCGGCAGCATTCGAGCATACCGTGATCGTTTTAAACAGTTGTGTCATGGATGCAAACTTTATTGAAGAGACGGCAGGCATTGACGGCGCACTGCTTTTAGGGCAGGCGGGCATGGAGGCAGGAAACGCCCTGGCGGATGTCCTGACCGGAAAAGTAAGCCCATCCGGACACCTGACTGATACCTGGGCAAAAAAATATGAGGATAACCCGGCGAGCGCGACCTTTGGCTCGAATGACGAGGACAACTTGCAGGAAGATTATGTGGAGGATATCTATGTCGGCTACCGTTACTTTGATACTTTTGACGTGGAGCCGCTTTATCCGTTTGGCTATGGTCTTTCCTATAGCAGGCCGGAATATGAAGTCACAGGCATGCAGGCAGACTGGGAGAAGGTAACACTGGACGTGAAAGTGACAAATGCAGGAGCTGTCAGCTCCCGATTTGTGGCACAGCTTTATGTGACGGCTCCGACAGGCAGGTTGGGACGCCCTTATCAGGAGCTGAAAGGATACGCAAAGACGAAAGAGCTTGCCCCAGGTGCATCCGAGACACTTGCCATCACCGTGCCGACAGAGTTTCTTGCAAGCTATGACACCGAGAAGGCTGCTTTTGTCATGGAGTCTGGCATGTATCTGTTCCGTGTCGGAAGCGATGCGAAGGATACAGAGGTGGGAGCTGTCTTACAGCTCGACGCAGAGGCAAATCTCAGACAGGTATCCAACCAGCTGACAGAGGACCATGCGATGGAAATTCTAAAAGCACCGCAGAGCTGTGTGGACAGAATCCGAAGAGAGGGAGAACAGGCAGCCGAAGCGGCAGAAAATGGTCAGATTCTCTGTGCAAGGCTGAGCGCAGCAGACTGTAAGACGATCGATGGTGCAGCAAAACCGGTGGTAAAAAGAGTTTCCGGTCAGGGCAATGAGAAAGCGACACTGATCGATGTCGTGGAGGGCAGAGTGCCGATGGCAGATTTTGTAGATTCGCTGGATGAGGAAGTGCTCTACCGTCTTGTGGCAGGGGCGGCAGACGAGGTGCCGCATGAGGTACCAAAGCGCACTGACCGCACATATAAAGAGGTGGGAGGCGCGAGATCTTCCGGTTCCACGACGGCACTTTATGTGGATTCCCTCGGAATCCCGGACTGGAAAATGACGGACGGGCCTGCAGGCTGCCATCTTCCATTTATGGCGGTGACCGGATATCCGGTTGGCATGGTAGTCGCACAGACCTGGGACAATGAGATGGCGAAGCTTCAGGGCGAGGGAATTGGAAGAGAGCTTGCAACATACAGCCAGAGTGTCATCTTAGGACCTGGCATGAACATTCACAGGGATCCGCTCGGCGGAAGGGCTTTTGAATATTATTCCGAAGATCCGCTTGTATCCGGTAAAATGGCAGCGGCAACGACGACCGGCGTGCAAAAGACGCCGGGAGCTGGCGTTTCCATCAAGCATTTTGCAACAAACAATCAGGAGGAAGACCGGACGAGGGAAAACAATACGGTGACAGAACGTGCCCTGCGAGAAATCTATCTGCGCGGTTTTGAGATCTGCGTCAGGGAAGCAAATCCGAAAACAGTGATGACAAGTTATAATTGCTTAAATGGCATCCATACCTCGTCAAGCTACGAGCTGATCACAAATGTACTCCGCGGTGAATGGGGCTTCAAAGGACTTGTCATGACAGACTGGGGCTCCTTAAGCGAGAAGCATTTAGACCTTGCAGCTGGAAATGACCTGATCATGGGCGGCTACCGGAGTGAGTTCTTAAAGGCGGCCGTGCACGGCACACCGGCAGAATTTGCGTCGGATGGCTATGTGAGGGAGCAGGTATTCGAAGTGTATGGAGGATTCTTTAAGAATACAGTGGAATTCTGGAACTCTTTCCTCCCGGATGCAGACGGACCGGATACGGTTGAGACAATTGTAGAAAAAGGAACAGAGATTTCTGAGAAAGTACAGAAGAAAGTGGAGGAAGGCATTGCAACTGTCACAGAGCATGAAGACGGAAGCAAGACTGTATCCTACCGCGGATATGACAGAGGACAGTACCTCGATATCGAGGATGTGAAGACCTGTGCGACGAGAACGTTAGAGCAGATCGCAGACTCCGTGTCTTACCGGATTATGATGGAGCAGGCAAAGAAGATGAAGGAGGAAAATAACTGAAAATGCTTTGAAAATCAGGTGCCTATGGCTTGAAAAAAGTTCCCGGGAGTGTTACCATGAATTTATTGACGTTTTTCGTTAGAAAAAGAAAGAAATCTGCATTTACATCAGGGGAGGGCACAGGCAGATTTCAGAAATATAAAGGGGATTAGAAATGAACGATTACAGAATGGGAACCAAATGTGTGCAGGCAGGTTATACACCTGGAAACGGGGAGCCGAGACAGGTGCCGATCATCCAGTCTACCACATTTAAGTACAGCACAAGCGAGGACATGGGAAAACTGTTTGATTTAGAGGCAGAGGGCTATTTTTATACAAGGCTTCAGAACCCGACGAACGACCATGTGGCAGCGAAGATTGCAGCCATGGAGGGTGGCACAGCAGCGATGCTGACATCCAGTGGACAGGCGGCAAACTTTTTTGCCATGTTCAATATCTGCCAGAGCGGAGATCACATCGTGGCATCTTCTTCCATCTACGGAGGAACCTTCAACCTGATCGGTGTGACGATGGCGAAGATGGGAATCACAGCGACTTTCGTGTCACCGGATGCGACAGAGGAAGAGTTAAATGCTGCATTCCAGCCGAATACAAAGCTCATGTTTGGAGAGACGATCGCCAATCCGGCACTGACTGTACTCGATATTGAATTATTTGCAAAAGTAGCACATGCGCATGGCGTTCCGCTGATCGTGGACAATACGTTCCCGACACCGGTGAACTGCCGTCCGTTTGAGTGGGGTGCAGATATCGTGACACATTCCACAACCAAGTACATGGATGGACACGGGGCAGCAGTCGGCGGTGCGATCGTAGACAGCGGCAACTTTGACTGGATGGCGCATGCGGACAAATATCCGGGACTCTGTACCCCGGATGAGAGCTATCATGGCATCACTTACGCAGAGAAGTTCGGCAAAGAGGGTGCTTTTATCACAAAATGTACCGCACAGCTTATGCGTGACCTCGGCTGTATCCAGTCCCCGCAGCATGCATTTATCTTAAATCTTGGACTGGAATCCCTCCATGTGAGAATGCCAAAGCATGTGGAAAATGGACAGGCAGTTGCCGAGTTCTTACAGAAGCATCCGAAGGTAGCTTACGTGAATTACCCGGGACTTCCGTCAAGCCCATACTATGAGCGTGCAAAGAAATATATGCCAAACGGTGGATGTGGTGTCGTTTCCTTTGGTTTAAAAGGGGGACGTGAGGCAGCTTCTGTCTTCATGCAGAACTTAAAGCTCGGTGCGATCGAGACACACGTAGCAGATGCGAGAACCTGCTGCCTGAACCCGGCAAGCTCCACACACCGCCAGTTAAACGACGAGCAGCTGCGCGAAGCAGGCGTTCCGGCAGAGCTGATCCGTATCAGCCTTGGACTTGAGGATAAGGAAGACCTGATTGCGGATATTGCAAATGCGCTGGATGCGATTGAGGCATAGGATAGATAAGTTTATCGGAATGTCAAGCTCTGTCATGATCTCGTATGCTTCTGCGGTAATGTAAAATACATAAAGAATTAAAAAGTCCGAAAGAGATTTTTTAAAAAATCTTAAAGATAAATCAAACAGTATGTGTTATGCTACTTTATGTTCCAAAACAAAAGGATAAGAAGGAGAACACAGATGATGAGAAAAAGAAATTATACATTATTAACAGCAGGATTACTCGTATTAGCGATTGCAGCAGGATGTGGATCCAATGCAGGAAATGCGGATACCACAAAACCGCAGACGCAGGAAACACAGACAGCAACAGAGAATACAGAAACACAGACAGCAGCCGATACCGCAGATTCTGAGGCGGAAGAAAAAACAATGACAGGCACGATCGAGGAAATAAAAGATTTTATGTTCATTGTAACCGATAAAGATGGCAACGCTTATGAGTTTGATTTTGACGCAGACGCAAAGCCAGATGGATTGGATCAGGTAGAAGAAGGCGACCAGGTGCAGGTCACTTATACCGGAGAAGTTTCTGAGGTTGACCCGTTTACAGGGACAGTGATTTCGGTGGAAAAACAGTAAGGATATAGGAGGCAGACTGTTGAAGTCTGCCTCTTATATATATATGAAAAATAATGATAAAAGAATCAAGACCTCTTCTCCCGCGCCAGCTCATCTAAGTGTCCCTGCAAGATGCGCTGTGCCGCGATCATATCGACATAGTCATACCATTCCTTTTTCGGAATGCCAAGCTCTGTCATGATCTCGTATGCTTCTACGGTAGTGAGGCGTTCATCCCGGAAGATGACCGGAAGCCCGGTGCGGCGTTCTAAGTCCGCCTTAAAAATCTTGCATTTTTCAACGCGTTCGCCCTCATCTCCCGATAGCATGATCGGGTAGCCGAGGATAATCTCTGTCACTTCATACTCTGCAATGATCTGCTCAATACGGGCATAGGTCTTGCGGAGTCTTTTTTCATTTTCGCGTCTGATAATCTCAAGTCCCTGTGCAGTCCAGCCGAACGGATCGCTGATGGCAACACCGACTGTTTTGGAACCGTAGTCTAAGCCTAATATTCTCATGGAGTTCTCCTTATTGTTTCCTGTTTTTATCATGCCCTCTATTATAGCGCAGGGGAAGAACGGAAGCAATTAAAAAAGTATATTTGAGAGGTACAACCCCCAAATGACAGATAGTTGCGCCATCTCGCCAGCTGAAAGAGGAGAATATTTAGGGTATATGGAAGACGAAACTTGCGCCTGGCTCTCAACCGCGTTATACTTTCAATAAAATGAAGCAGTGCATTTTTACACGGGAGGTTTTTACAATATGAAGGTAATTGAAACAAAATACGGAAAAATGACAGGCGTAGACCACGGAGACTATCTGGAATACAGAAGTGTCCCATACGCGAAGCCGCCGGTAGGCAAGCTGCGCTGGCGGGCGCCACAGGAATTGGAGCCGTGGGACGGCATTTATGAGGCGGATACTTATAATGCCAGATGCATGCAGATGCCACAGATGGATCCGTTCTACCTGAAAGAATTTTACACGGATCCTTCCTTCGACAGGGAGATGTCGGAAGACTGCCTGTATGTGAACATCTGGACACCGAAGGAGGAGAGCAATACCCCGTATCCGGTAGCGTTCTGGATCCATGGAGGAGCTTTCATGGGCGGATACAATTCCGAGCAGGAGTTCGACGGGGAGGCTTACTGCAAAAGGGGTGTCATTCTGGTATCAGTGGAGTACCGGTGCAATGTATTCGGATTTCTGGCACATCCGTGGCTTGATGCAGAGAATGAAAAAGGCATCTCCGGAAACTATGGTATGCTCGATCAGGTAGCAGCCTTAAAATGGGTTTATGAAAATATCGAAGCATTCGGCGGAGATCCGAAGAATATTACGGTGTTCGGACAGAGCGCAGGCGCGATGAGCACACAGACCCTTGTGTCCAGCCCACTGACGAAAGACTGGATTGCAAAAGCCATCTTCCAGAGCGGCGGTGGTTACCAGAATGGGTTGAACCGTGATGACATGACACTTGCGTTTCAGGAGAAGCTTGGAAGCTATTTCGTGGAAGCGGCAGGGGCGAAGAATCTGGAGGAGCTAAGGGCATTGTCAGCAGAAAAAGTGATGGAGCTGTTCCCCAAATTTCTGGGAAAAGCATTTCCGGAAGCAAAAGGGCTTTTCCTTGTTCCTACAATTGACGGATACCTCCTGGAGGACAGCTACAGCGCACTCATTGAGCAGATGAAGATCAGGGATATCCCATATATGCTTGGCAGCACCGCAGATGACATTCTGGTGACACCGGAGATAAAGCAGCAGGGGGAGCATGGTTCGGTTTATGACGGATGCTTAAGCTTTTGCAGGAAGGTTGCAGAGGCGGGCAGACAGCCTGCATGGATGTATGAATTTACAAGAAAGCTTCCGGGAGATGAGAACGGAGCTTTCCACAGTTCTGAGCTGTGGTATATGTTCGGCACGGTGAAGCGCTGCTGGCGTCCACTCGAGGAGGGCGATTATGCCTTAAGCGAGCAGATGATAGACTGCTGGACGAACTTTATGAAGTATGGCAATCCGAATGGAAAAGCAGAAGGAAGCTTTAAGCCATGCCGTGGGGATGAGAAAGAGGTGTTTGAATTTACGGTGAGATAGGACAGACTGGATCTCATACAGAAAAGGAGTTTTGGATATTTGAAATGAACCCATATGACTTAACAGAACCATTTGAATTACAGGATGATGAGGTTACCCGGATTGCAAGGCGGGCAGAGCGCCGGAGAGTGCGGTATATAGTACTGTCGGTTGCTCTGATTGCGGCACTTGCCGGGATTGCCGTCTGGAAAATATATAATGGAGATACCGGTGTTTCGCTGGAGAGCTGCCTGATTTTATATATGGTATGGATGGCAGCGCGTACATGCCTCCGCTTTGCCGGGGATTACCACGATAAAAAGATTTTGCAGAAAAAGACGGAAGAGCTCGAACTGGGGAAAGATGCGCCGTACGAATACAATCTTGTGCACTACCGGACAATCCGGCACATGGGAAAAGCATCGAAGCGGGCATTGCTTTTACAGCTTGCGAGACAGGAGCTTTTGCTGGACCGGCCAAAGCAGGCACGGATGGCACTTGCAGAAATTACGCAGGAAGATTTGAAGAAAAATGAATTACAGACTTACTACCTGTATCAGGCGGCAGCGTCCTATTTTCTGAGGGACGAAAAATGGAAGCTCCAGATGGAACAGTGCATCGCAATCCCTATAAAAGGATCGGAACGAAATGAGCAGGAAATCCGGGCACTTTTTGCAGGAGATACGGAAAAATTAAAAGAGACGCTCAGCGTATGGGGAACAGAGAATCAGAAAAAATTCGAAAAGCTTCCTCCGGCGATCCATAGTCTTGGCATCCTTCTTCTTGCGACAGGAATCTTTACGGCAGTGGAGCTGTTATTCCCAAGTGGAACAGAGCAATACTATCAGAACTCGTTAATCCTTCTCACAGGCTTCTATCTCGCCTGGGTCGCTATGTCTATCTGGTGGCTGATCTTACTCTGCATGCTGGTGCAAACCCTTATCGCAGATGGGATGAAAAGCAAAGGTCTGCTCATCCTCTGGTTTGTGTTAGTCTGGCTGGCATGCAATCTTTTCGGCATTCTCGCCTGGGCAAATCTCGGAACCAAAATGGAGGAGCGCAGGACAGGCAGTATACAGGAAGCCTTGGTTGACGTGGCAAAAGCACTGGCTGACATGGCAGATACGGAACAGCCGGATGCGAATGGGGACAGCAGTTCTCCTGCGCAGGAAAATGATCTGGGACAGAATGATGACGTTGATACAAAGGCATCCGACAATACAGAAAATGGAGATGCAGCCAGAGCCGGTGATGACGCAGAAACCGACAGTGAAAAAAAGAATGAGAATATGTCCGGCAAAGTAATTCTTGCAGGTGGAGCAACAGAGGAAGATCGACAGCTGGCATCAGATCCGATCACCGCAGAACAATTTAAAAACTTTAAAATTCCGGAAAAACTGTCCGAACAGGGGATTTTTAACGAGCAGGATGACGTGGATACTATTCTGGCAGGAAATTACCTTGGCACCTGGTATGATGAGACAGGACAGGAAGCCTTCCGTCTGACAGAGGATGCCGCATATGTCTACATTCCCTATCTGGACAAATATGGTGATGAACCGTACAAATGGGAAATCGTGACAGATCATTCCGACGTCCATGAAGGCGTGGAACTCGACATCTACTTCTCCGGACCGGATATCGCACCGTTAGTCTATTATATTGACGGTTACAGGGGAGATTACTTCTGGAGTATACTGCAGGCAGATGTATTTTACAGGCAGTAAGGAAAAGGTTGTTCGAAAGAGCAGTAGTCTGTGAAAAAGTATGGAATTGTGTTTGTTGAAGAGGGGTAAATGGTGGTATAATTCTATTATGTTAAGCCACTAGCAGGAGGATGATACCATGGAACGAGTAGTAAAATTTTTAAAAGAAGCAGAGACATATTATTTGGCAACAGTGGAAGGCGACCAGCCAAGAGTAAGACCTTTTGGAACAGCGCACATTTTTGAAGGAAAGCTGTATATTCAGACCGGAAAGGTGAAGGATGTTTCAAAGCAGATTCACGCAAACCCGAAGGTAGAGATCTGTGCATTTAAAAATGGCGAGTGGCTTCGTGTAGCCGGGGAACTTGTGGAAGATGACAGGAGAGAAGCAAGACAATCTATGCTTGATGCCTATCCATCTTTACAGAATATGTACGCAGCAGATGATGGAAATACAGAGGTGTTCTATTTTAAAAATGCGACAGCTACATTTTCAGCATTTACACATGAACCGGAAGTAGTGAAGTTTTAAGTTACAAATGGACAGAGCCGATTTTTCAGGCTCTGCCCATATCTGCATTGTACAGAAGTTTTGGGACATGTCAATATCCTACCGCTCAAACCGTCCGCTCGCCCCGCAAGGCAGCACCAATCCATTAGATGACACCGGCAGCCCAATCTCATCTGAGCGGATCGTTCCATGATACTTCTTCAATACCGTGTTCATCATATAGTTTAGCACAGCCGGCTGAAGCCCTGTCGTGTAAGAGTTAATCAGGAAAAACAGCGGATCATCGGATAACAGCTGCTCACAGAGCTGTACGAGCGGATAAATCGCATCTTCAATCTTCCAGATCTCGCCTTTCGGTCCTCTTCCATAGGAAGGTGGATCCATAATAATCGCGTCGTAATGGTTGCCACGGCGGATCTCACGTTCTACAAACTTTACACAGTCGTCCACAATCCAGCGGATCGGCGCATCCTTAAGTCCGGAAGAGACGGCGTTCTCTTTTGCCCAGGTCACCATGCCCTTGGAGGCATCGACGTGTGTGACGGAGGCTCCGGCAGCGGCAGCAGCGAGCGTTGCACCGCCTGTGTACGCGAACAGGTTCAAGACCTTAATCGGTCTGCCTGCATTTCGGATCTTTTCAGAGAACCAGTCCCAGTTGGCAGCCTGCTCCGGGAAAAGTCCGGTGTGCTTAAAACTGAACGGTTTCAGGTTAAAAGTGAGACTTCCGTAATGGATCTGCCACTGCTCCGGCAAATCGAAAAATTCCCATTCACCGCCACCCTTGGCACTTCTGTGATAATGTCCGTTCATCTTCTTCCAGCCTTTTTCCGTCTTAGGGGTATTCCAGATGACCTGAGGATCCGGACGGACAAGCAGATACTTGCCCCAGCGTTCCAACTTTTCCCCGTTGGAACAATCTATTACTTGATAATCTTTCCAATTTTCTGCAATCCACATAGGTATTCGCCTTTCTATTTATTCATAATCATAGGTAGTAATCAAAACCAGCCAAACTGGCATGTTTTTTCAAATCATTAAAAACAACGTCTTATTATATAAGGAAGAAACGCTTACGTCAGTTACTTCCTGCGCCATAAAGATGGCATAAATAATATTAACAGCGGGTAGAGCTCCAGTCGTCCCGCAAGCATGTCAAACATCAGGACAAACTTGGAGAAGACAGAGAAAGCACCGAAGTTTCTCGTCGGTCCGACACCGGCAAGTCCCGGTCCGATATTATTTAATGCCGATACTACTGCGGTAAAGTTTGTTGTAAAATCGAAGTTGTCCACACTCACAAACAGTGTAGAACCCAGTATAATAAAGAAATAAATCGCCAGATAAACATTTGTGGCACGCATCACCTGATGTTCGATTGCTTTTCCGTCCATCTTAATAACCTTGATCTCTCTTGGATGAATGACAAGGGAAAGCTGCTTTGGAATGGATTTGCACAGGATCAGAAGGCGTGAGATCTTAAGCCCGCCGCCGGTACTGCCTGCGCAGGCACCGATAAACATCAGCAGCACAAGAATCGTCTTGGATGTCTCCGGCCATAAATCGAAGTCTGTGGTCGCATATCCGGTTGTTGTGATGATGGATCCAACCTGGAAAAATGCGTGCCGGAAACATTCCCCGAGCGTCGGGTAAAGGCTTCGGATGTTAAAGGCAATAAAGATCGAAGAGGCAAGGATGACACCAAAATACACGCGGATTTCTTCCACATGGAAAATTTCTTTTATCTGTTTTGTGGTCAGATAAAAATAAGCAACATAGTTCACACCGCTTAAAATCATAAACACTGTGATGATGATTTGCAGAGCAGGGCTGTAATCCGCGATGCTGCTGTTTAAAATTCCAAATCCACCCGTTCCGACGGTTCCGAAGGACAGAGTCAGGGAATCAAAAAGAGGCATTCCGAATGCACACAGAAGAATGATTTCTGTAACTGTGATAAAAATGTAAATCTTATACAGAATCTTTGCCGTATCCTTCACATGAGGAACCAGCCTGCTGACAGACGGTCCTGGGCTTTCTGCCTTCATCAGGTTGATTGTGGATCCACCGGTTATGGAGAGGAAGGACATAATAAAAACAAGGACACCCATACCACCGACCCAGTGCGTGAAGCTTCTCCACATCAGGCTTGCGTGGGAGAGTGCTTCCACATCGGAAAGGATACTCGCTCCGGTTGTAGTGAAGCCGGAGATCGTTTCAAACAGTGCATCTATATAGGAAGGAATGTCTCCGCTGACCACAAACGGCAGTGCACCGACGATACTTAAGACGATCCAGCTTAAGGCAACAGTTGCAAATCCTTCTTTTGTAAAAATCTGTGAATTCTTCGTCCTGCGGATCGTCAGAAGGAAACCAAGGCATGCACAGAGAATGCCAATGCCAAGATAAGCGTAGGCAGCCTGTTCCCTGTAAATCATGCCTGTGATAAATGGCAGGAGCATAAAGAGCCCTTCAAACTTCAGAACCTGTCCCAGAATATAACCAATCATAGAATATTTCATAACCGATTAATCCTCCAGAATCTCTTTGATGTCCGATACATTGTAACCGGAAGTGGCAATCATGACGGAGTCACCCGGCATCATGCAGTCCTGTCCGCTTGGCACGATAACCTGATTGTTGCGGTAAATACAGCAGATCAGGGTATTTTTACGGAGCTTTAATTCCTGGAGCGGTATATTGCATACTGCGGAATTTTCCTTCAGAATAAATTCGAGTACTTCCGCTTTGCCATCCTCTAGCTTGTACAGCGATTCAACGTTACTGTTTAAGGAGTTATTCATGGAACGCACATATTTGATGATGTATTCTGCGGTAATGACACGCGGGTAAATAATACTTCCGAGATCCAGCTTGTTGATGACGGAAGTGAAGTTGATCCGGTTGATCTTGGTGACGGTCTTGGCATTGGAAATGCCGTTTGCGTACAGGGAGAGTAAAATATTCTCCTCGTCGAGGTCAGTCAGAGCGGCGAAGCCTTGTGCGCGCTCTAAACATTCTTCAGAAAGCAGCTCCTTGTCAGTGGCATCCCCACAAAGCACGGTTGCCTTCGGCAGTTGGTCACTTAGAAATTCACAGCGGTCACGGTTAATTTCGATAATCGTAGTCTTAATTCCAGCCATTAAAAGGCTCTTTGCCAGATAATAGGAGATCTTGCCGCCGCCTGCGATGATGGCACTCGACACACGGTTCTTCTCGAGACCGATCTTGCGGAAGAAGTCAATCGCATCGCGTCTCTCTGCAACGATTGTGACAATATCGTTTGCTGCAAATTCAAAATCACCGTTCGGGATGATGACATCCGTATCATTTCTGGTGATCGTGCAGACGAGGATGTTATTACAACGGAGTGTCGTGTGGAATCTGGAAAGTTTTAACCCGCATAAAGGGGAGTTTGTTCCTATTTTAAAGTGAAGTAACTCCACACGTCCTTTTGCGAAGGAATCCACACGGATGGCAGAAGGGAACTGAAACACCTTGGCGATCTCGTTTGCGGCGGTAAGCTCCGGGTTAATGATCATGCTTAAGCCGAACTCCCGCTGGAGAAGTTCCATTTCTTCATTATATATAGGGTTCCGGATACGGGCGATCGTCTGGCAGTGCCCGCGCTTCTTGGCGATGACACAGCAGAGCAGGTTTTCTTCATCGGATCCTGTAACAGCGATGAGAAGATCTGCGGTCGCAATTCCTGCCTCCCTTAAGACAGAGTGGCTGACGCCATTTCCAACAATACCCATGGCATCTAAGGTGTCAGTGATCGCACTGACTTTTTCGGGGCGGGTATCGATGACAACGATATTATGATTTTCGCTGCTCAATGCTTCAACCAGGGTATAGCCTACTTTACCGCACCCAACAATGATAATGTTCATGACAATATAATACCTTTCGTAATATAAAAATAATCACTTAGCGACAGAGGAGGCAGAAAATCCACGATTTCCTGCCTGCCTGCTTCCTTTTTACGCTGCGTACAGACATTATAGCATACAAGAGCGCGGACGGATAGAGGAAATCTTTGCGCGAGATACAAAAAGATGAAAAAAATTAAAAAAATTGAAAAAAAGACTTGCAATCAGGCAAAACATCATGTATACTAAGCACTGTTGTGACATTGATAGCGTAGAAACGTGAGGTTGCTGCATTAAATTGCAGGTTTTCCGTGGAGCGAATGTCAAGTTAAGAAACTGGCGACAAGTCACTGTATCACGAATAACGTCTACAAAA
>CAKRFH010000020.1:0-30344 GCA_934320555.1 uncultured Roseburia sp. | reverse complement strand
GTATTGTGTGGTGGGAGATCTGTCACACGTTCTCCCACCACACAATACCTGCCAGAGTTTCGCCCCGACATGTAAAAGGAGATATTAATTATGAAACGAGAATCATTTAAGTCCCGCCTGGGATTCATCTTAGTCAGTGCCGGCTGTGCCATCGGCATCGGAAACGTCTGGCGTTTCCCGTATGTCACAGGTCAGAACGGCGGCGGTTTGTTTGTACTGCTCTATCTCATCTTCCTCGTGGCAATGGGACTTCCGGTGCTCACTATGGAGCTTGCAGTAGGACGTGCCAGCCGGAAAAGCGCCGTGCAGGGTTATCAGGCACTGGAGAAGCCGGGCAGCAAATGGCATCTTCACGGCTGGGCGGCAATCTTTGGCTGTTGTATGCTCATGATGTACTATACAACCGTTTCCGGATGGATGGTTGCATACTTTTACAAATTTCTGACCGGCGAATTCACCCGCGGCATGGATGCAGAGACAACCGGAGCAGCTTTCGGCAGTCTGCTGGCAGATCCGTTACAGATGGGCTTCTGGATGGTACTGACCGTTATTCTGGGATTTCTTGTGTGTAGCAAGGGACTTCAGAATGGACTGGAAAAAATCAGCAAATTTATGATGAGTGCACTGCTGATTCTGATTGTGGTACTTGCGGTACACAGCTTTACACTCTCCGGCGCAGAGGAGGGAATCCGTTTTTATCTGATCCCGAATCTTAAGACCGTAAAGGAGGTTGGATTTGGAAATGTCGTATCAGCCGCCATGAACCAGGCATTCTTTACCTTAAGCCTTGGAGTAGCTGCCATGGAGATCTTCGGCAGCTACATGGGAAAAGATCATACGTTAGCTGGCGAGGGACTTCGGATCTGCGCACTGGATACATTCGTTGCCATTATGGCAGGACTGATCATTTTCCCGGCATGCTTCAGCTATGGCGTGGAGGCAACGGCTGGTCCAAGCCTGATCTTTGTGACGCTTCCGAACGTTTTCGTCAATATGGAAGGTGGACGGATGTGGGGAACGCTGTTCTTCCTGTTTATGACATTTGCAAGCTTTTCCACGATTATCGCGGTATTTGAAAATATCATGTCCTTCTGCATGGATATGTTTGGATGGAGCAGGAAGAAGGCTGCGCTTGTGAACTGTATGATTATTCTGGCTGCAAGTATTCCGTGTGTACTTGGTTACAATGTGTGGAGCGACCTGCATCTGATCGGAGGAAGGGATGTGCTTGACAGCGAGGACTTCATTGTCAGCAATCTGCTGCTTCCGCTTGGCTCCCTGGTCTATTTGCTGTTCTGTGTGACAAAGTGGGGATGGGGATTCGACAATTACCTGAAAGAAGCCAATACCGGCGAGGGATTAAAGATTGCAAAGGGCTTAAAACCTTATTTCCAGTTCCTTCTTCCGGTGCTGATTCTGATTCTTTTACTTCAGGGACTGGTCGGATAAAAAATCTTGCCTTTTGATGCTTTTCTGGTATAATAAACACAAACATAGTTCGATCAAAATACTGATCGTTTGGCCAGTGCCTGACTGGATTAAAAGCAGGTATACTGAAACCGGAGGAGAGACGATAGTGGACGAATTATAAAGGAGAGACTGCGAAAGCCGGAAACACAATGCTTTGGCGATGTAAGAGCATATGCACGAAAAAGAGAAGAATAAAAGCAGAAAACAGATTGAGATCAAAGATTATATAAAAGCGGTCGCCGTGTTTATTGTATCGGTGGCTATTGCACTGGTGATCTTCTTTGTCTGCGGGCAGCGCTCCATTGAGAACAACGCGAGGCAGACAGTGATGACCAATGTCTCCAGGCAGAGTGAACATTTAAAGACGGTATTCGATGTGCATTACCAGTATCTGAACAGCATTGCAGATGAGATGGGAAAGACCGGGGACCTGCTATGCGAGCGTAATATGGAGATGATCGTATCCATGTGCAGGCAGACGGATCTTGAGCGGGTAGCTTTGATCGAACCAGATGGAACATCCCATTATGATAATGGTGAGACGAAGAATGTGTCGCACCGCAAATATTTCTTAGAAGCAGTGAACGGAACGCAGACGTTAAGTGATCCGCTTGAGAGCAGTGTGGACGGTGAGACCAGAGTGATCCTGGGCGTGCCGGTATGGAGTGACGGGGAAGTGATCGGAGTGCTTGGCGGTTCCTACAACGTGACAGCGGTCAGCCACTTCCTGTTCAACGACATGTTTGGCGGCGTCGGCTACAGCCTGATTGTCAACCAGGACGGGGATATTATTGCTTACGACGGGGATCCTGCTTACCACCATATCGCATACGGGGACAATTTCTTTGAATTTTACAGAGACAAAGAGGCTGTCGGGGATACGGATTTTGCAGACGTGCAGGAAGATTTTACCAACACAAGGAGTGGTGTCATCAAGATTCAGAATCCGGGAAGCATCAGCTCCAGACAGTATCTGGCATATGCGCCGCTCGGAATTAATAACTGGATGATCTGCTATATTCTTCCGTCCTCTGTGGCGCGGGAGCAGTACAGATTTTTCGAGAGCTATGAATATGTCTTTGCGGGATGTTTCATGATTCTGGTCTGCCTGATGATCCTTTACATTGTGAGAAAGAATAATCAGGAAAATGAGGAACTCGTCTATACTGCGCAGAGGGATGCACTGACCGGACTTTTCAACAAACAGTATACGGAAGAGTTTATCAATCATATCTTGGGGGAACAGCAATTACCACAGCTGCATGCATTCCTGATTATGGATGTGGATAAGTTCAAAAGTGTGAATGATACTTATGGACATGCAGTGGGCGACATTGTATTAGAGCAGTTCGGAAAGCTGTTAAAGAGCCATTTCCGCGGGTATGATATCGTAGGAAGAATTGGTGGTGACGAGTTCGTGGTTCTGATGAAGAATGTCGGGACGAAGGAGACAGCGTACGCAAGAGTCGATGAGTTCGTGAAGAAAGTGCGTGACTTTAAATATGAAGAGATGGATGGAAAGGGAGTTACGACGAGTATCGGACTTGCTTTTGCGTATGAAGACGGGGACTGCTATATGGACCTCTATAAGGCGGCAGATGTAGAACTTTACCAGGCAAAGAAAGCAGGTGGTGATGGTTTCTATGTACGTGAGAAAAAGGAATAATAAAAGAATGATAAAAAAGAACCGGCAGTTGTAAAAAGCAGCTGTCGGTTTTGAAATTTTAGAAAAAAACATTTGTAGAAAAAGCAGGTTGAAAAACATATTCAGAAGGCATACAATAAAAACAGTAAGTAAATTTCGGACAGCAGGAAGCGGACTGGAGATGCTGCGGGAGGAATCCGGTATGGAGCAATCGTATTGTGTAACAAGGGAACAGGCAGAGCAGGAGATGGAATACTACAGAAAGATTTTTGATGTGGTTCGTCTTCTCGGTACGGATAATTTTGCAAAGCTGAAAAGACAGGAAGAGGGAGATAATCCCGAGGGGATCTGCCAGTGTTATGATTTCTGGAAACGGGGGCGTATCTGTGACAACTGCATTTCCCGGGTGGTTTTTACAGAGAAGATACAGAAATCCAAGCTGGAGATGATAGATGAGGAGGTCTATCAGGTGATCGCCCGCTATATCGAGATCGATGGCGAGCCTTATGTGATGGAGCTGATCCGCAAAATGGATGATGATTCCCTTTTAGATTCGATTGGCAGGACGAGGCTGCTCAATAAGCTGGTACATTATAATGAAGAACTTTATAAGGATGCGCTGACGGGTGCCTATAACAGACGCTATTTTGAGGAGCGGGTGAAGAAGACAACGCAGCATGCAGGAGTCGCGGTTATTGATATAGATGATTTTAAGCTGTGCAATGATACCTATGGGCACCAGGCGGGAGATGTGGCGTTGAATGCGATGGTGGATGCAATCCGCCAGAGTATCAGAAAGACCGACAGCCTGATCCGCTACGGAGGCGATGAGTTCCTGCTTGTGATGCCGGAGATCGCAGAGGAGATATTTTTAGACAAATTGCAACAGATGCAGAGGAAGATCCGGGCGGTCAAGATGTCACAATTCCCGAGAATGCGGATTTCTGCAAGTATCGGGGGTGTGATTGCGGAGAATGAGACAATCGAGAATGCCGTGATGCGGGCAGACCAGTTAATGTATCAGGCAAAGACCCAGAAGAATACGGTTGTGACAGAAGAGAATGCAATTGATGGAACAGAGGACATGGGTGTCTATATGGAGCGGAATAAGGTCAAGCACCAGATTCTGATCGTAGACGATTCGCTGATCAACCGGATGATTTTGAAGGAAATCTTAGAGGAAGATTTTCAGATTTTAGAAGCTGAGAACGGTGCGGAAGCTGTGGAGCTCTTAGGACAGTATGGAACCGGAATTTCCCTTATGTTGTTAGACATTAACATGCCGGTCATGGATGGTTTCGAAGTGCTTAAGATTATGAACCAGGACCAGCTCATAGAGGATATCCCGGTGATCATGATTTCCAGTGAGGATTCCGGGGAGACAGTGCGAAGGGCATATGAGCTTGGGGTATCCGATTATATCAACCGCCCCTATGATGCGAAGGTTGTCTATCAGCGTGTATACAATACGATCAAGCTGTATGCAAAGCAGAGAAAGCTCATGTCGCTTGTTGCCAGCCAGATTTACGAGAAAGAAAAATATAACCAGATGATGATCAGTATCTTAAGTCAGATCGTAGAATTCAGAAATGGGGAGAGCGGTCTGCATGTGATGCACATCAACGTACTGACAGGAATGCTCTTAGAACAGCTTGCCGGGAAAAATACCGGGTACAGCATTTCCGGTGAGGATCAGTATCTGATCACAATGGCATCTGCGCTGCACGACATCGGAAAGATTGGCATTGAGGAGAAGATTTTAAATAAGCCCGGAAAGCTCACACCGGAAGAGTTTGAAGTCATGAAGAACCATACTATAATTGGCGAAACTATATTAGACAGTCTGGATATGTTCCAGAATGAGAAGTTAGTCCAGATTGCAAAGAAGATCTGCCGCTGGCATCATGAACGCTACGATGGCAATGGCTATCCGGACGGACTGAAGGGGGATATGATTCCGATTGCTGCCCAGGTTGTGTCACTTGTAGATGTCTACGATGCACTTGTCAGTGACCGTGTATACAAGAAAGCTTACTCACATGAGACTGCAATAAAAATGATCTTAAATGGGGAGTGCGGAGCGTTCAACCCGGTTCTGTTAGAGTGTCTGGTGGAGATTCAGGACGGGATTGGGGAAAAGCTTCGGGCAGTGACAGAACATGTGACAGGAAAGTAAAAGAAATGGTAATAGCATTGGAGCAATATCAATAAAAAATACAAAGGAGAGCATGAAAATGGAAGAGTTTAAGAAAGATTTACTGAGCCTTTGCAAGAGAAGCATCTTAGGACCGGTCCTGTTTCTGCTGATCGCAGTCGGATGTATCCTTCTCGCTTCTACAGGGACGGACTATGACCCGTTTGACGGAACATCAAGCGGTTATGCGAAGCTGGATGTCGTCTATGTGATGGGACCGTTTGCAGAGCAGACGAATGAGGATGGAAATACGACGAACGAGTACTACATCGCGGAGGACGCAGATGGATACTGGCTCGTGATCGGAACGAATGCGTACAATACGCTTCCGGTTTACGGGGAAGACGTTGGAGAAGATGATATCGCGGATCTGACACCTGAGACTGTATACGGTTACAGCACCGAGATCCCGGATGAACTGGCATACTATCTGGTGGATTACTTTGATGGAACGGGCGCAGACCTGACGACAGATAATTATACCGATTATTTCGGAAGCTACTATCTGGATACAACAGACAAAGATGCCGGCAGTATTGACCTGTTCCTTTACATATTTGGTGGAGTGATGGCTCTGCTTGCTGTAATTAGTTTCTTTGCGGGCGGCACAAAGCGCAGGGCAGTGAAGAAGCAGTTGAAGGCGATGGAAGAGAGCGGAGAGCTTCAGCCGATTTTCGATGATTTCGCAGCAGGACAGAAGTTCTTCTATAATAAGGCGAAGATTGCCATGTCACAGCACTATATCATTGATGTAAGCGTTCAGGGAGCCGGTTTCAGGGTAGTACCTTTGGAAAATGTGGTGAATGTATTTAAGTGTAACATGGTGGACGGGGAACCTACTTCCACAAATTATATTGCGTTAGAAACCGCTGATGACAAGCGCTATCTTGTTGCAGCATGTGCGAAAACAGGCAGAGAATTTGACAATGCGCTGATGCAGTTAAAGAGCATGACGAATGGAGGCAGACAATGGTAATTGTATACGGATATCGGGAGAAGTTCAAAAGAGAAGGTTACATCGGACATTCTGTGTGCTGCAACTGCAACCACGATGCAGACCAGACACTGTGCCGCGAATTAAGACAGTTCACCCTGTTCATGATTCCAATCATAAACAGCCAGAAACAGAGAGGAATCATGTGTGAGAGCTGCGGCAATATTGTACCGCTCAGCAAGCAGGAGTACAAAGAGCGGAAGAAGAATGCTGCGGACGCGAAGGCGTAAGGCAAAAGAAGCCGCAGCACAGAGTGGATTAAGAGAATATCCGTCCTTCTATCGGGCTTATGTCCAGATCATGGGACATGAGCCGTCAGGGGACAGAGGGATGGATGTAGAAGGAAAGGACAGCGGAACATATGCGTGATAGCATACATTCGGTTGTCCTTTTCTTAGTATCTGGAACTGCTTATCTTAAAATCAGTTCTTTGAATGCAAAGCTTCCCTCTCCATAATAAGTGAAATAAAGTTTTGAAATGCCGGATGAATTCGATAAAGAAAACGTTATGTATGTCCAGTCCCCGGTTAAGTCAAGCTTTCCATCGGCAAGCACTTCTCTGCCATCCCGGTTCGCAGATATGAGAAGTCTGCCGGAAGCGGAACCGCGGAGACACAGGGTAACAGACGCGTGAGCATGCAGATCGAAGGAATGGTAACCGAACAGGCAGCGGTCATGGAGGTTTGCAATGTAGTGAAGCGTCTGGTCTTTGGAGGTATCTTCATAATAGTAGGGTTCGGAAGCTTTGAAATCCTGTTTGACTTTCATCTGTGGAGAGGTGTCTAAGTTCTCAAGATAACAGGCGGCGAAGGCAGGATAGCTACCTTTTTCACGGAACGGTCTTCCACACAGACCGTAGGAGCTGATACCGACCTGAGAAAAGAGACCTTTTGCATCCATTCCGATTTTTTCCGCACAGCTCTGTCTGGATGTGGCAAGTCCGTGTGTGTTCCGGTGATAAAAAATGTAAAAGGAATCCTGAATCTGTACAAGTCCGCCGTGGTTTGTACCGGTGTAGTTGACAGCCTTTTTATTTCCATCCAGACCAAGGTCGCCGTTGGAGATCAGGACACCGCGATAAGTAAAACCGGAGGTTGGACAGGTGCTCGTCGCGTAGCACAGTTCGTGCTGTGCCTGGCTGCTGTATACAAGATAGTACAGCCCATTATATTTCCGGATAGAGGGAGCCTCGAAGTAGGCGTGTTCTGCGGGAAAAGAAGTTCCGGCGCAGTTTAACTCCGTAGGAAGGCACAGTGTCGGACCGCTTTTTACAGTCAGCATATCTGAGGCAAGCTCTATGACCATACAGCCCGGGCTTGGCGTGATCGTGCCGAAGGAGCCATTCGAAAAATGCGCGGCAAATCCATAATAGAGATAGACCGAGCCGTCATCATCGACAAGTGCAGCCGGATCATACGGGAAATGCTCGCGCAGGATAGTCCCGTCCGGATAGTGAATGTGTCCGTAGAAAGAGAAAGGACCCTCCGGCCGGTCACTTTTGGCAACTCCGACTTCCTGCAGAAAATCCAGACAGTAGAATAGATAGTAATTGCCGTCGGTTCCCCGTGCAACATCCGGTGCAAACAGGGAATGGGTATTATCCAGGTTGTGCGGGTCATCCGTTCTGCGGTAGCTTACACCGTCAAAACGCCAGTTGGTCAGGTCATTGACCGGGCACGAATAGACTGTATAGTCGCCCGGACAGAACTGGTTACGGTTTGCAATGTCATGGGAGCCGTAAAGATAGAGCCGATTGCCGAATACATGTGGTTCCCCGTCAGGAATATAAGTGTCAAATGGTAAATATGGATTACAGTTCATGGTGATAACTCCTTTTTGTAATGTAAAAAAACTGCGGATAGCAAAAATATGGTACAATAAAAGCAGAACAGTCCCACAGGAGGATCCTATATGAAGGACAGGAAAACGGAACAGGTCTACCGCTGGGCGCTTCAATACATCGAAGAGCACCGGTTTTCCAATGAAACAAAAATGCCGTCTGAAAATGCGGCAAAAAGGCTTCTTGAAGTGAGCCGACAGACCGTACATGTCGCCTATGACAAGTTAGAGGCAGAAGGCTATATTGAGAGAAGGCAGGGAAGCGGCACTTATATCCGGAAGGAAAAGGCGCTCACCGGTGCCGAAAACCAGGAGAATACAGCATTAAAAATCGGGCTGATCCTTCAGGGAAGGGCAACTTCTCCAAGTGATGTCATGATTGATGGGATGAAAAGTGTGTTTTCAAAATACCGTGCGGAACTGCATGTCTATCTGACGGACAATCAGTTTTTCCATGAGCGGAGGCTTTTACAGACCATAGGGGCGCAGGGATATGCCGGGTTTATTGTGGATGGTGTGAAATCGAGCTTCATCACACCGAACATGGATGTTTATAAGAAGCTCTACCGGAGAAAAATGCCCATTGTTTTCTATAATAATTATTATAAGGATCTGCCATATCCAAGGGTTGGGGTGAACAACGAAAAAGCAGCAGAACTGTTGATAAACGAGTTGATTACAAAGGGACACCGGAATCTGGCTGGAATTTTCGTGTACGATAACATTCAGAGCATTGAAAAATTTCAGGGAATGCTGTCGGTGTTATACCGCCGCAATATAGAATTCCCGGATGACCATGTAAAATGGCTCAGCTCAGACGAGGTCTCTAAAAAGCTGCATACACAGAGCATCCGGCATTTTTTAAAAGAGATTCCGAGGGCAACGGCAATCGTGTGCTGTAATTACCGGATCTATACGCTTGTGAGAAAAGTGCTTGATGAGCAGAATCTGAGTGTCCCGGAAGATTATTCGGTCGTCTGTTTTGATTATACCGGGGATGATTACCGGGAAAAGGGAATCACCTGCACCGTTCACAGAGGTTATGATCTCGGTGTGCATATTGCGGAGCAGTTCATACATATGATAAAAGACCGGGATATCAATGAACAGCAGTATTCCTATAAAATGTCACCGTTATTGTATATTGGAACTTCAGTCCGGTCAGTCCGATGAAAAGAACTGACCGGACGAAAGCCTGTCTGCTGAGGCATCGGAGGATTAAGAGCGTCGTTTTTGACCACTTTCTCTGGCAAACTGCATGACTTCCACAAAACTTGCTCCGGATGCAATCTTTTCTTTTATGAGATCATAATCCTCAGGGGAAGCATGGTTTTTTGCCCGGGCAAAGATCATTTCCGGTGTGAAGCGGCTGTCTAACTGATAGGGAACAACGTCTGCGGTGCCTTCTAACCATTTCAGCATGACATCTTTCATTTTATAAATCTGAGGCAGATAAGCTGCATCTTCTATGCGGTTAATTTTTTCCTCCGGATCAATCGAGAGATCGTAAAATTCATCGCTGCCGAGGGTGCGGCTGATATATTTATAATGGTGATCGCGGATCATAATTCCTTTGGCGTGGGCAACAGGGTCTGTCTGTGCCATATTTTTTGGCCAGTAAGCAACACGAGGGTTTAAACCATTCGGACCGGATTCGTGGAATTCATCACAGTGAGTTTCATCCGGCATCCGTCCCCCCTCGCAGAATACATAATCGCGCTGCTCCATAGAGCGGTCGGCAAGAACCGGGCGCAGACTTTTTCCAAACTGTGTATGGGATGGAAGAATATCAGCAAAATCTGTCACGGTTGCATAGAAATCTACCAACTCGGTCAGGGACGGGCAGACACCCGGGTCTGTCGGAACATCTGCAGGAGGCTTGATCAGGAAAGGAACCTTTGTCAGGCAGTCCTCAAAGGAATTCTGAGCCTTTTCTGTCAGATCATAATCACCGGTGAAGTCCCCATGGTCACTGAAAAAGAAGATCGCGCTGTTATCGTAAGTTCCATTTTTCTTCATAGCAGCTGTAAGCCGTCCAAACTGTTCATCAATTTTCATGCACATACCGAGATAGGTGGCGCGCAGCTCATTCCAGTCCTCTTCTGTATAGTCCTCCATATGCTGGTATTTGCGAATGTCGGAAAGAATTTTTGCCTTATGGGAACAGGTATCTGCAGTAATGCGGGCAGGAAGTTTTGCGCGGTCAATCGCAGAAAAATAAGGATCTTCTACTGCGTAAGGAACATGTGGATACATAAGACCGAGAAAGATGCACACAGGTCTGTCATCAACAGGGTGGTTTAAACGCTCGATAGCGGCATCTACAGCGGCATCATCGCTGGTATAATTTTTCCCGTTGGCATCAAGACCCAGCTTACCATCATAATGGGAGTAATAATTTTTATTTCCGGGTTCACCCCGCAGATTCTCGACAGGACCAGGAGCAGACTGACCACTGTAAAAGATTTCATCTGCCTGGGATTCCACAAGCCCCGGAATCTGACCGGCAATCAGGTCATTGCGGTCATTCATCCAGACATAATAGCCACTATCCTTGAGCTCTTTTAACAGAGACGGTTCATCTTCATGCAGAAGATAAGTCATGGTACGGTGTCCGTGCACATGCGGGTACAGCCCGGTAAAGAAGCTGCACCGCGATGGGACACAGACCGGATTCTGACAGAACGCGTTGGAAAAGGAGACAGCGTCTGTCTGTGCGAAGCGGTCAAGATTTGGTGTGACCGCAGCAGGATTTCCGAGGTGCGAGAGGGTATCTGCACGCATTTCGTCGGGGTTAAAAATAATAATGTTAGGTCTCTGTGACATATCTGATCCTCCCGAATAATTGTAAAACTTTTTTAAAGATCACCACGTTCTGCACGTAATGTTTTCATTTTCTTATCAACATCCATAAAAATTCCAATGACAAAAATCAGTGCAAAGCAGACAAGCGGAATCAGGTTGAAGCATACTTCAATTGCCTGGATTGCAGAGTCAGACTGTGCCATTCCCGCTGCAAGCCTGGATGAATCGTAACCGCCAATGGCAAGTCCCCATGCAACGAAGGAAGAGGCGAAGCCCTGTCCGAGCTTCTGTCCGAAGCTGGCAACGGAGTTGGTCATACCGGCAATACTGATATTATTTTTATAATCCACATATTCTGCAACATCGGCAGCAGTGGATAATAAAGTACCATTTAAGAATCCAAGGGAAGCACCCTTTAAAATATTTCCTGCAAAAATAGCCGGAAGATTGACCGGGTTAAACCAGATAATCAGACATCCTGCGATTGCAAGGACAGAGCCGGTCATTAATGTTTTCTGTTTTCCGAATTTCATAACGAAGATCGGAATGATTCCGGTAAACATGACGATCAGTCCGGGGATGATACGGGACCAGGTGATCAGACGCATCAGGGAAATGCTTCCGAGGACATCTCTTGCGTAGTAAGCAGCAGCATTACTGTTTACGCCAAGTCCGAGCCAGTTTAAAATAAAGCCGAAAATAAGCGGAATGACATATTTGTTACCAAATAAATATTTCAGATTTGTCGCATTTAAAGTAGATGTTCTGTGTGCTTCTTTATTGTCTGCTGCCGGCTTTTGCGGAATGTCAAGCTCTTTGACTGTGAAGAAGGTGCACATCATAGCAGTACCTGCGAGGAGCGCATAGAAGATACTCATCAGGCTGTAACCTTTTGCACCGCCGCCTAATGTAGCAACAACGGATGCGGTGAAGCCGGATACAAGAAGCTGTGCAGCAGTTGCGAAGAAGGCTCTCCAGTTCATCATGCTCGCTCTTGTGACGGAGCTTCTGGTTGCTTTTGTGACAAGTACCTGTCTGGAAACAGAAGCGGCAGTACCGAATATAACAGTGGAGAGAATATATCCAATTGTGATGAAAATATTTCTCGCAGATTGTGACCATGTCTGCGGAACGTTAAACATCATGACAAGTGACAGTGCAGTCGGGATCGCGCCAACCAAAATCCACGGTCTTGCTTTTCCCCATTTTGTATACGTGTGATCAATCAGAGATCCCATAATCAGATCGGAAATACCGTCAAGCACACGGCTGACAAGCATCATCGTTCCGATAAATGCTGCAGTTGCAAGCTGGTTGTCCACCAGATACATCGTTAAGAAACTTCCGACTGTGAAGGAAATGATACTGGTTCCAAGTTCACCAACGCCATACCCCATGCGGCTGACCTGACTTAATTCATACCTTTTATTTTTAGCCATTTTCATACCTCTTTCGTTTTTTGTGAAATAAAATGATTACGGATTCTTCGAAGATCTCGTTTGTGATGAGGTGAGAATAGCACAGAGAATTTTAGGAAACAATCAAATTTTGAAAAAAAGTATGTGAAGTTGTCTAAAAAACAAAGAATCAAGGGGAAGTGGTATGAAGAAAACATCGCTGCAGCTCCACATACGGGATCCAAAATTCCGTAAGAACCTCAATCTGTCGGTCTAACGACACCGCGGTTGCTGTGGGATGGGCGTAAGGCAAAAGAAGCCGCAGCACAGAGTGGATTTAGAGAATATCCGTCCTTCTATCAGGCTTATGCCCAGATCTTGGGACATGAGCCGTCAGGGGACGGAGGATGGACAGGAAGCAGGAATCATTATTCGAGCCGCTTTAGCGCGCAGTTTGCCTGCAAATTGTCCCAGAAATGTGCAGGCGGAGTGTGCTCATACCGGGCGATAATACTGCAATTTACACCGCCGTGTGCGACAATCAGCACATCCTTGCCGGAAGCTAAGGCAGGCTTTATCACCTCATCTAAGAAAGAGCCGGAACGGGCGAACAGTTCATCAAGACTTTCTGCTCCATTATCCGCCACATACTGTTCCGGGTGGTGAAACAGTGTGTATACCGGGTATTTTGGATCGTCCATTGCATGTTCGATCCCCTCGTAGGAACCAAAATTAATTTCTTCCAGCCGGTTATCCACAGCAATTGGAATATCACGTCCCGCTAAGAACAGTTCCGCAGTCTCCCTCGCACGGCTAAGCGGGGAACAGTAACACAGATCAAAGTGAAGATCCCGATACTTTTCCCTCGCGTCCTCCGCCATCTTCCGTCCTTCCTCATTCAACGGAATGTCCGTATGCCCCTGAAGCAAATGTCTCGCATTCCAGTCCGTCTTTCCATGTCTCATTATATATAACATCGTATCTACCTCTTCTTAATATATTAACGTAAAATAAAGTAATGGTTTTAAATAAAGTAAATTATCTCACAGCGAAACTCTAAGAAAACCTATATTGGATCGAGCGTGATAAGCGAAGGCAGTGAAGACACTGGGGAGCCGCCGGTTCTTAGCGCCCGGTCGCGCAGTAGCAGTAGTGGCTAGTCAATAGCTGTCATTGCGCGGACGGACGCTTAGTACCGCTGCGAGCGACACGTAGCGGGAGCGTGTCTTCACTGCCTTCGCTTATCACGCTCGATCTACACTACGTAAATCAGAGTTTCGCACCCACCAATCAACACTATAAAGCTTTAAGAGAAAAAAGGCAAATCTTTTGCTATACAATTTTAGTTTCGTGAATTAAAATAATAAAAAGCACTGATACTAATCCGGACGAAAAAGACACAGATACAAAGGGGCTGCAGTTATGATTACAAAAAATAACATCACAGAGTTTTACGAAAAATACAGAAAGAATCTGGAAATGGAAGACCTCTTAAATGAGTCCGTTCTCCGGGCGGAGGATGAGGAGAGCTGGATCGAGCGGCTTAAGGCGAAGTCGAAGGGCTTAAGGGGCATGTACATTGAGAATGAGGCGATGTTAAATCTGTATCTGCGTCCTTTCCTGGAACAGGAGAGCCTTCTGACGGAGGAGCTGGCAGAAGAATTTTTCCAACAGATTACGATTATGAACAGCCTCGGATACTGTGACAGGGTGACGTGTATTGCAATCGGGGAAGTGTTACAGCACTATTTTGAAAAAAATGGAAATTATCATCACTGGATCCGGACAACACATTTTCTGGGAGGCTTCTACAGCCGTTACAGTACAGTGGCAGATGTGGAAAAAAGCCTGGCATGTTTCGACCTTGAGAGGGAACAGCTGCCCCGCTATGAGCAGATAGATGACTGGGATGTCCGCAAGAGCATTCTGCTTTCTTTCTATAACTATGCGGTAGTGTGGAATAATGCCGGAACTTACCGCAGTGAGGAAGGAGAGTTAGACAAGACAACTTACTATGAGCAGTTGATCGACGAGGCAGACCGGGCAATGCAGGTGTTTGATGACCCGGTGATCCGTGCGCTGGATGGCGATAACTATGATCTGGACGGACTGAAACAGGAGCTTTGCTATGATATCTATGGAAACGTCGTCTGTGGCTGCAACAGAAAAGAGGACATGAGTGAAGCGATGCTTGTGCGCACGGAGGCAGTGTTAAAGAAGCTGTATGCGCAGGCGGTAAAAGAGCATGAGAATGTTTTTGAGATGGAGGATGAGATCTACTGTAATTACTGGAAGCTGAAGCTTTACTTAAATGAAATTTCCATCGAAGAATATGTGCAGAAGATGATGGATTACTGCGACTATGTGTTAGAGCACGATAAGCTGTCGGAAGAGGACAGCTTTGTGGACAGCAGATACTTTCAGGTGAATATGTATCAGATCCCGAATCTGGCATCCGTTCAGGGGATTCAGGAAAAGAAGGAACTTTTTGAACAGGTGAAGGAGTATATTCTTCCGAGGTTTCTGAAGTTTGTGGAGGAACTTCCGCGGAAAAAAGATGCTGTCTTTGTGAACGGACCGCTGCGGAATGCGATTCTGGACCTTGCTGAAAATATCGGAAGCAGTGAGCTTGATACACATTATCTTTTGAATGTACTGCTTAACAGGGATGAAAACCTGACGATCCATGCTGCGGTGGTGAAGCGGCTTGCCCTCACTGTGGTACAGAAGATTTTAGAGAAGAGACCGGAACTTTTAGTCGGGACATTAGGGAATAAGTCAGTGGTGGAAGTGCTAGAGCACCGGGAGGAGATCGAGTCTGCGGTTGCCATGGCAGCGCTGGTTTACGACATTGGAAAGCTGCATTTTGTGGATGAGGTGAACTTACAGAGCCGCAGTCTGGATGAATGGGAGAAACAGAGAGTCAGACAGCATACGCAGACGGGGTATAATCTGTTGAGGAAGCTTGGTTTTGAGGAGATCTACTGCGATATCGCGCGGGGACACCACAAATATTATGATGGGAAGAGCGGGGATCCGGCAGATTATGACAATACAGCATCTGAGGCACGTTTCCTGACAGACCTGATCAAGATCTGTGATTCTATGGATGCGGCGACAGATGACATCGGAAGGATTTACAGGAAGAAGAAACAGTTCCCTGAATTTATGGCAGAACTGAAGTTTGGAGCAGGACATCACTACAATCCGGATATTGTGGCAGTGATTGAGGAGAACAGTGAGCTTTACGATGAGCTGCAATATATCTGTACGTCCGGACGGGTTGCAATCTACTATGAGATGTACCATGATTTCGTATCGACAGAGGGAGTAGAAGGACAGAAGGCAGAACACCGGATAGAAGAGAGGCAGATTGACAGACCGGATCATCTCTTAGAGGATATTGCAGAAGCGAACAGAGCCAGGGAACAGGTGTTAATGTCTATGGCGAAGTCAATGCTTCTGATTGCGAGGATCCGTCCGAATGAAGATCAGATGCAGGTGGTACACTGTGTGGAAAATGAACTGTTAGCAGGTGCAAGGGACGGCAGCTTCCGGGAATTTGTGGAAGTTTTTTGCAGGGGAAAGATGCATCCGGAGGATTATCCGAAGCTTCGGAGGCTGACAGAGTATGGAGGATTTTCCGACAGCCTGTATCCGGCGGACGGATCGTTTGAGTTGGAAGCCCGTATGCTAAGAGGGGAAGATTACAGCTGGGTGCGTATGCAATTTCTGCTTGCTGAGGAGAAGTCCGGGGTGCCGCAGGTGATCGTGCTGACGGTACAGGATATTGACGCGACGAAGCGCCAGCAGCAACAGTTGAAGACGGCAATCGAACTGGCACATGAACGGGCAGAGCAGGCGAACCGCGCGAAGAGTGAATTTCTGTCCAATATGTCCCATGATATGCGGACGCCGATGAATGTCATTCTCGGCATGACGCAGATCGCAAGGGACCATATGGATGACCCGGACAGGGTAGCAGACTGTATCGGCAAGATTGAGCAGGCATCCAAGCATCTGCTGGGGCTTGTGAATGAAGTCTTAGATATGTCGAAGATCGAGAGCGGCAGGATGGAGTTAGAGAACAGGCCGGTAGAACTGCGGAAATTGTTAGAAAGTGTGCTTATGATGGTGCAGGGAGAGATTACAAGAAAACAGATCGACTGCACCGTTGATATAAGCCATCTGCCGGAAGAACAACTGCTCGGCGATGAGGTGAAGATCCAGGAAATTCTTTTAAACATTCTTTCCAATGCTGTGAAATATACGCCGGAGGGCAGATGGATCTCAGTATATGCAGAGAAAACACCGGAAACAATCGGGGAATACCAGAGCTACCGCCTGATCGTAAGCGACGGTGGGATCGGTATGAGCAAGGAATTTTTAGGGCGTCTGTTCGAACCATTTGTAAGGGAAAGGCAGGAGGCATCGAAGAACGTGATGGGAACCGGTCTCGGTTTAAGTATCACGAAAGCGATCGTGGAGCTGATGCAAGGATATATCCATGTCAACAGTATCCTGGGGGAGGGATCTACCTTTGAGGTTGTGATCCGTCTGTGCCCATCACAGGAGCAGAGGATGACAGAAGAGCCGGAGCGTGAGATTTGCTTAAGTGACTGCATCAACCGGTTTGCAGGAAAACGGGTGCTTCTTGTGGAGGACAATGAACTGAACCGGGAGATCTTCGTGGAGCTTGTGGAGGATACGGGAGTTACCGTCGAGGAGGCAGAGAACGGGCAGATTGCCTTACAGATGGTAAGGGAGCAAGGAGACCGTTATTACGATATGATCTTTATGGATGCCCAGATGCCGGTGATGGATGGGTATGAGTCGACGAGACAGATCCGGAATCTGGAACGGACAGAGGGCAGATCCCGTGTGCCGATCGCAGCGATCTCGGCGAATGTATTCGCAGAGGATGTGGACGCAGCGATGGAAGCAGGGATGGACACACACCTTGGGAAGCCGCTTGAGCTTACGAAGGTGCTGTCGGAGATGATCCGCCTGATGGGATAAAAACAGAATCAGGTTGTCGGTGTTTTGGAAGCGGTATGGCTTTTCCGGTATTGCTGGGGAGTCATGCCGGTTTCTTTCCGGAAGATCTGCGAAAAATAGGACTGCGAGGAAAAACCGGTACTCGATGCTACCTGGGCGATAGACCGATTAGAAGTTACTAACAGTTCTTTGCTGGCAGACAGCCGTTTGGCAGTCAGATAGCTGATCGGGGACTGCCCCATACACTCGGCGAACGAGTGCGCCAGATAGAACTTATTGATATGGGTGATATCCGCGAGCAGGTTCAGAGTGATATTTTTCGAATAATTTGCATCAATATAGCGCTTGGCGAGAGCGCATTCTTTCGAAAGCTGGAAGCTTGAATCGGAGATGACGGATACATTCTGCTCCCTGGAAATATAGACTAATAATACCTGGAGCAGACCGTGACAGACGATTTCAAAGCCCGGCTTTTTTTCCTGAAATTCCTTGATCATCAACTGGGAAAAGTTAATAAAATGCTTTTTGATCGAACCATAACTATAGAAGCTGTACCCTTTGGCATCGTCGCCCTGCGGGTGGGAGAAAGAAAAGGCAAGCCCCTCCACACCGAAGACAATATATTCCATCGGGTCGTTCGGCAGCGTCTTCTCTGTGTGCTCTACATGCGGGTTAATAATAATGAGATCGTCCGGTGCAACCGGGATCTCCTTCCCTTCCACGTAGAACATTCCCTTTCCGCTTAATACATAGAACAGCTCCGAAAACTGGTGGGTATGCGGCAGGCTCTGCCAGTCCCCTTCGTATTTCGACATGGAAATATACCGGAGCCGAAAATCGTGTTTGAAAGAATTGTCTTGTTCAAGATTGATAATTTCATTGCTCATATCCAAAATCCCCTTGTGTAATTCGTGATTGAATTTTATATTTTATAGATACAATATCTAAAATTCGCAATATTTTAACAATCACCACGTTAAAGTGACGAAAAAGAAAACAAATCACAAAACTCATTTATTGAATTATACATAGAAAGATGAAAAAAAACATCATTTTATTACTAAGAAAGCAAGATTTATAAAAAATGAAGCAACAATAAAATTGAATGACATATGGATAGCAGATATACTTAAGCTATCAAAAAGGAACGAGATGTACGAGAGATTAGAGGAGAGTATCATGGCAATAACAGGAAGACTTACACTGCCGACAGACGTGGATGTCATCGACGAAACGATACGCTTAAAGAACCTTCTGGGAGCAGATGCACTTCGCGACTGTGACGGTACAGAGATGCCGGAGGCGCTCTTATCAGAACCGGTCAAGCGTTATGCAACCTATTACACAACCAGAAAAGACAATGCATGGGCAGAACAGAATCCGGATGAGGTTCAGCAGGAATACCTGATCAGCAACCGGGAGACGGCGAGAGGAGAGACACTCCGGATCCGTCTGATGGAAGGATTCCATACACAGCAGCTGAAGGTAAACACTTTGGATGACCCGAAGCGCTGGTGGGAAGTTATCGACCGCACGACAGGTGAGGTTGTCCCGACTGACTGCTGGGAGTTCGATGAGGCATCCGGGGAAGTGGAGATTCAGACCGTACCATATCATGAATACACCGTAAGCTTTCTGGCATTCCTGATCTGGGATCCGGTACATATGTACAATTTCCTCACAAATGACTGGACAGACACCCCACATCAGCTTACTTACGATGTGAGACAGCCGAAGACACAGAAGTATGTGAAGGAGAAGCTGAGAAAGTGGTGTGAGGACAACCCACATATCGATGTTGTGCGGTTTACTACATTTTTCCATCAGTTTACACTCACTTTTGATGACCAGAAGAGAGAGAAGTTTGTTGAGTGGTTCGGCTACAGCGCGAGTGTGAGCCCATACATTTTAGAGAAGTTTGAAAAGTGGGCAGGATATAAGTTCCGCCCGGAATATATTGTAGACCAGGGATACCACAACAGCATGTTCCGTGTCCCAAGTAAGGAGTTCCGTGATTTCATCGAATTTCAGCAGATGGAAGTCTGCGCACTGGCGAAGGAGATGGTAGATATCGTCCATTCCTACGGCAAGGAAGCGATGATGTTCCTCGGAGACCACTGGATCGGAACAGAGCCATATGGCAAATATTTCGCAGGCATCGGTCTGGATGCGGTTGTTGGATCCGTAGGAAGCGGCGTGACACTCCGTATGATTTCCGATATTAAGGGAGTGAACTATACAGAGGGAAGACTTCTTCCATATTTCTTCCCGGATGTATTCTGTGAGGGCGGCGACCCGATCGGAGAGGCAAGAAGCAACTGGATGAAAGCGAGACGTGCAATTTTACGTTCCCCGCTTGACCGTATCGGATACGGCGGATATTTAAAGCTTGCGACAGGCTGGCCGGGATTCATTGAAGAGATCCAGAATGTGGTCGGGGAGTTCCGCCAGATTCATGAGAATATGCAGGGCACGAAGTCCTATGTGGCACCGTTTAAGGTAGCCATCTTGAACTGCTGGGGCGGACAGAGAAAGTGGATGTCCAACCAGGTACACCACGCAATCTACCACAGAGAGACCTATTCCCAGGAAGGTGTTTTGGAGTGTTTAAGCGGTATGCCGTTTGATGTGGAATTTATTTCCTTTGACGATGTGAGAAAGGGAATCCCGGAAGACATCGGTGTCATCATCAATGTCGGAGATGCTTACACAGCGTTCAGCGGCGCAGAGAACTGGATCGATGAGAAGGTTGTCACTGCCATCCGCAGATTTGTGGATCAGGGAGGCGGCTTTATCGGTGTGGGTGAGCCGACTGCTTACCAGCATCAGGGAAGATACTTCCAGTTATCCGACGTGCTCGGTGTGGACAGGGAGATGGAGTTCTCCTTGAGCACGGACAAGTACAATGAGATGGATCCACATCACTTCATTTTAGAAGATATTGATGGAGACATTGATTTCGGTGAGGGTACAAGCCGCATTTATGCGCAGGGCAGACATTACCAGATCCTTGCACAGGACGGCGAGTACAGTGAGCTTGTGGTGAATGAATATGGAAAAGGACACAGCGTTTATTTCGCAGGACTTCCTTATTCTCCACAGAACTGCAGAATTTTACTTCGTGCGATTTACTATGCGGCAGGCATGGAAGAGGAGATGAAGCACTATTATGTGACCAATGTGGACACAGAAGTGACTGTCTTCCCGGAGACGAAGCGGATTGCAGTCATCAACAATGCAGATAAGCCTTGCCATACAGATGTTTACATCAAAGGAAAGCTTATCTATGAAGTAGACCTTGAGCCAAGGGAATTAAGATGGCTGGATGATGTAGAAGAATAATCCATGATAATTTATGACAGGAATGAACCTTTCATATCTTATAGAAAATGTATTCATAAAATTAAAGGAGGTAATTTTTATGAAAAAGAAATTAGTAGGGGCATTGCTCGTAGCAGCAATGGCAGTATCCACAGTAGCAGGATGCGGTGGTTCAAGCAATGATGCACCGGCTGACAACAGCAGCAACGGCGCAACAGAGAAGACAGATGCAACAGAGACAGGTGCTGATGCATCAACAGCAGAAGAAGGGGACGAGACACTGACCGTATGGTGCTGGGATCCGACTTTTAACGTTTACGCAATGAAGCAGGCAGAAGCAATCTACCAGAAAGACCATCCGAACTTCAAACTTGATATCCAGGAAAAAGTTTACACCGATATCGAGCAGAGTTTAATTACAGCTGCTGAATCTGGAAATTATGACACATTACCGGATATCTTCTTAATGCAGGATTATTCTTTCCACAAAGATGCAACAAACTACCCGGATATTTTCACAGACCTGACAGATTCCGGAATTGATTTCAGCCAGTTTTCAGCAGGAAAACTTGCAGATTCTACAGTAGATGGCAAGAACTATGGTGTTCCGTTTGACAATGGTGCAACAATCATGGCAATTCGTTCTGATATGGTTGAGAATGCAGGACTTACAGTAGAAGATTTCAAAGATACTACATGGTCAGAGTTCATGGAACTTGCACAGAAGGTAGTAGATGCCAACGGTGTTCCGATGCTGACAAGCTCAGGCGGATCCGAGATCGTCATCGAGATGTTACAGTCCGCAGGTGCATCCCCAATGGATAACGGCGAAGTAAAATTAGTTGGAAATGATGCATTAAAAGAAGCTATCACAGTATACAAAGAACTCATCGACAAAGGAATCATGGTTGATTACACAGACTGGGATCAGTACATTGCTTCCATGAACGACAGCAAAGCAGCTGGTGTTATCCAGGGATGCTGGATCATGTCTTCCATCCAGGCAGCAGAAGATCAGTCCGGAAAATGGGCAATCGTAAATATGCCTGCATTAGACAACGTTGACGGTGCTACCAACTACGCAAACTGTGGTGGAGCAAGCTGGGCAGTATCTTCTAACTGCAAGAATACAGAGCTCGCATTCGATTTCTTAAGCAGTACATTCGGCGGAAGCGTTGATTTATATGATGATCTCCTTCCAAACGCAGGAGCAATCGCAAGCTACTTACCAGCAGCAGACTCTGATGTATACAATCAGACATCTGATTTCTATGGTGGACAGGCTGTATACAAAGATATCGTAGAATTCGCAGGAAAGGTTCCGGGAATCGATTACGGTGCTTACTACTCTGACATCAGAAGCGCATTAACAGACGCTATCACAAACGTTGTACAGAATGGCGCAGATATCGACGAAGAGATCCAGAACGCACAGGATACAGTAGAGTTTAACATCAGTGAATAGTTTTTAAGAAATAAGTCAGTACCGGGGATGCAGTATTGCGTTCCCGGTATCACTTTAGGAGAAAAATATGAAAAAGAAGAAAGCAAAATTGAGTTTGGAAAAAAAGCATAATCTGACCGGATGGGCATTTTTAATACCGGCGGCACTTCTGATTTTTGTATTTTGCTTTTATCCAATGGTGCAGGCAATCCTACTTTCTTTTTCCAAAAAGGGCACAGGCGGAGCCAGCACTTTTGCGGGAATTGCAAACTACAGCAGAATTTTGAAAGACAAGACGTTCCAGCAGTGTCTGTTTAATACTGTGTTCTACTTTATTATCCAGGTGCCGATCATGCTTCTTTTGGCATTGTGTCTTGCACAGTTACTGAATAATCCGAAGATTAAGGGAAAAGGAATCTTCCGTACCTTGATTTTTCTCCCATGTGCGACATCACTGGTATCTTATTCCATGATTTTTAAGTCACTGTTTGCCACAGACGGACTTGTCAACCATGTGATCGCTGCCATCGGACTGACACCGGTGGACTGGTTCCAGAACTCCTGGGCAGCGCGCTGGGTCATTATTATAGCGCTTGTATGGAGATGGACCGGATACAACATGGTATTCTACATTGCAGGATTACAGAATATTGACTATTCCGTATACGAGGCAAGTTATATCGACGGTGCAACCCCGTTCCAGCAGTTTACCAAGATTACAATTCCACTGCTGAAGCCAACTATTTTGCTGACAGCAATTATGTCAACCTCCGGAACCTTACAGCTGTTCGATGAGTCTGTCAACCTGACAGCCGGAGGACCTGGAAAATCAACCATGACACTGGCACATTACATTTACAATATCTCCTTCGTGGAGACTCCGAAGTTCAACTATGCAGCAGCATTGTCTGTCTTCATTCTTGTGAGTGTGGCTGTCCTGTCGGCAATTCAGATGAAAGTAGGTGACAAACGTGACTAAGACCAAAACAGTAATTTCCTATATTATATTGATTCTGGCAAGCTTTTTGTCTGCGTTCCCGTTATACTATATGTTCTGCGGGGCAACGAATACAAGTATTGATATTGTGCGTGGACGTCTGCTTCCGGGTACCCATCTGGTTGAGAACTTCAGATCCCTGATCGCAAACCAGAATCTGGCACGCGCAATGTTCAATTCCTTCCGGAATGCGATCATTATCACAGCAGTGGCACTGCTTGTATGTTCCATCGCCGGATATGGATTTGAGATTTATCATGATAAGGGAAAGGATATTCTGATGAACATCCTCTTACTTGCCATGATGCTTCCGTTTGTTGCGATTATGATCCCGCTGTTTAAGATGTTTTCTTCCTGGAAACTGGTCAATACCTGGATCGCACTTGCACTGCCGTCTGTCTCGACGCCGTTTCTGATTATGTTATTCAGACAGGCAGCGAGGTCTTTCCCTCATGATATTATTGAGGCGGCACGTCTGGAAGGTTTAAGTGAGATCAGCATTTTCTTCCGGATGTTCTTCCCGGTTATGCGCTCCACTTATGGTGCAGCCATGACGGTTACTTTTATGAATGCATGGAACAACTACTTATGGCCGACGATCATCTTACAGGATAAGAATCAGATCACGATGCCAATGCTGGTTGCCAACTTAAAGAGTGGTTATTCTGTAGACTACGGTATGTTGATGTTAGGTGTACTGATCTGTACACTGCCAACCGCTATCATCTTCCTCTGTTTACAGAAGAGCTTTGCAAATGGAATTACAGGAGCAGTCAAATAATGAATCGAAAATATGGTCTGGATGAAAAAAGCTGGGAGGAGGCGCAGGCAGCGCTTCTTCTGGCAAAAAAGTTCGGTCTGATCGAGGATGCCGGAATCCCGGCGCTTGAGAGAAGGCGCGAGAGAAAGAACGAAGAGAACCGTCAGGCTAAAGAAGCGGGGAAGCTGTTTTACGGTCCCCGCTTTTATACGCCTGCGATGTATCTGCAATATGAGCTGACACGCTTTAAACTTGACTTTGTGCAGCCGTCAGAGCAGATCGCAAAGCTTGGAGTATGCCCGTCTTTTGCGGAGGACGAGAAAAGAGCATTTTATGAAAATAATAAAGATCTGTTCGGACGCTATCATGGAGATCTGTTTTCTTATGAGGAAGTGGCGATGATCATTGAAAAAAGACTGAGGGAGGAAGCGTATGAGAGACTTGTGCACGACGTATTATGTCAGCTCCAGAACGGGGAATGATGCGAATGACGGAAAAAGCAGGGAACACGCTTTTGCAACTCTGTCAGCAGTAAACGGCCTTACATTAAGACCGGGAGACAACGTCCTGTTAGAAGCAGGTTCTGTGTTTGCCGGGCAATATCTGCGGATTACGAACAGCGGAACGAAGGACGCACCGATCGTGATCGGCAGCTACGGGGAAGGTGACCTGCCGCGGATCGATGCGGAGGGAAACGGTATCTGGTATCAGGATTACGGTCAGCCGTTAGATTCACCGACACATGTATACAGGGATTATGTGTCATCGTCCGTGCTGCTCTATGATGCGGAATATGTGACCGTACAGGATCTTGAGATCACAAACCGTGGCACAGAGATCCCGGGAGAGATATATTCTGCCCCGCATAAGATGAACCGTACCGGTGTCGCAGTGGTCGCAAAGGACCGTGGTGTCCGGTCAGGGATTACGTTGCGGAACCTTTTTATCCATGACGTAAACGGGAATGTCTATGACAAGCACATGAATAATGGCGGAATCTATGCAACCGCATTAAAACCGACAGAGGAAGCAGCAAGTGGAGTGGCACGCTACCGGGATTTTTTGGTGGAGGGCTGCTTTGTATACAGAACCAGCCGCTGGGGAATTGCAGTTGGGTATACGTATCAGCATGAAAAGTTCCAGGGTGTGGAGCTTGCCGAGGAAACTTTTTTAAAGTATGGGCATGAGAATCTGGTGATCCGTGACAACTATGTGAAGGAAACCGGCGGAGATGGCATCACAGCAATGTATGCCTTAAGACCGCTTGTGGAGCACAATATGACAGACTCCGTTGCCTGCGAGATCAACGACCGCATTTACAGAGAGCCGGAGAACCGTGCCGGAAAAGTGGCGGCTGCCATCTGGCCGTGGAAATGTAAGGATGCACTGTTCCGGTACAATGAGGCTGTGGATACGAGACTGAACCAGGATGGTATGGCTTACGATGCGGATTCCGGGGACGGAACGGTCTACGAATACAATTACAGCAGAGCGAATGAGGGCGGCTGTGTCATGTTCTGTTTACAGGAAGCGGTTCACAACACATTCCGTCATAATGTGAGCTTCAATGACCTTGGAGGTACGATCAGCCCGTCGGAGAATCCGGATGCCCTGATCGAAGAGAATACGTTTTATGTCAGAAAAGGTGTGCCGTTTGTACGGAAGAATATGGGCGGCGGCAATTATGTGGAGAAAGACAACCGGTTTATAGAATTGCCATAGAACGCATGTAAAAAATAGCAGATTGATTTTGAAGAGAGCACTGTGATGTGAACCTGAACGCAGGAACACAGCACGGTGCTTTTTGTCATGGCGGATAGTATTTGGGTGATCAGGACAGCGGAACGTCTTTTTGTAACCTGAAAAAATAATGAAATTATAAAATAATAAAAAATTGTTAAATATTAAACAGTCTAATTGTAAACTAAATAAGAACGTGTTATAGTACCGGCATAAAGAAAAATGTCTGCAAAGAAAAATGGCAAGGACTGATGCTTCTCATCTGCCCGGGCGCAGGAAGCATTGCACTTGCGGCCAGCAAGCTTGGCTCTAGCTGGTAAGAGAATAGAAATCATCAAAAAGGAAAGGATAAAGAAAAAAAGATCCACATGATAACTGGCAGGCAGTGGATTGTAAAATAAAACAAAAATACAGAAGGGTAACAGAAAAAATGTGTACAGCAGCAACTTATCAGACAAAAGATTTTTACTTCGGAAGAACGTTAGATTATGAGTTTTCCTATGGCGAGGAGATCGCGGTGATGCCGCGGAACTACCCGCTCTCTTTCCGGCATGTGGCAAAGAAGCTTGACAGCCACTACGCGATGATTGGAATGGCACATGTGGCGGGCGATTATCCGCTTTATTACGATGCGGTCAATGAGAAGGGAGTCGGTATGGCAGGGCTGAATTTCGTCGGAAATGCGGCTTATCAGGAGCTGGCAGAGGGCAAAGACAACATCGCATCTTTTGAATTTATCCCGTGGGTGCTTGCACAGTGCGCCTCCGTGAAGGAAGTGCGGGAACTGCTTGCTCAGATGAATCTGGTTGCAACCCCATTTGCAGAGCAGCTTCCGGCGGCATCCCTTCACTGGATGATCGCGGATAAGAAGGAAACAATTGTTGTGGAAAATATGGCAGATGGTATGCACATCCACGATAATCCGGTCGGTGTCATGACGAATAACCCGCCGTTTGACCAGCAGATGTTCCAGCTGAACCAGTACAGGGGACTGTCAGAAAAACAGCCGGAGAACACTTTCGCACCGGATGTGCCGTTAAGCTGCTACAGTCGTGGCATGGGAGCAATTGGACTGCCGGGAGACCTCTCCTCCACATCCCGTTTCGCGCGTGTGGCATTCGTGCGGAACCATTCCCTATCCGGGGAATCAGAGACGGAGAGCGTGGGACAGTTTTTTCATATCTTAGGCTCTGTTGACCAGCAGAGAGGCTGCTGTGAGGTGTCGGAGGGCAAATATGAGATCACAATCTATACGTCCTGTTGTAACGCAACCAGAGGAATCTATTACTATACCACTTATACAAACAGCCAGATCAGTGCCGTTGACATGCACAGGGAGAATCTGGATGGAAGAGAGCTGGCACATTATCCGATGCTGGAAGAACAGCGGATCCACTGGCAGAATTAAAAAAATCCGGATAATTGACAGGAAAAAATTGACAACTTAAGAGATCTTAGATAAAATAAATGCAAATAAGAGGGAGTAGTTGACATCCCTTTCCCGGGATGGAATCATGGTCGTCATCACGCCGTAAGGCCGGTCATGGTGGAAGTAACGAGACTTTTATCAAACAAATTTATTTTTGCGCGATAAAGGTCTCTTTTTTTATCCATTTCCTTTATCGCAGAAAGGAGTCAATATGGAATATGTATGGTTACTGGTCGGTTTTCTTCTTCTTGTGAAAGGTGCTGATTTCTTCGTGGAGGGAAGTTCCTCCCTGGCAAAGATCCTGCGCGTACCCGGCGTTATCATCGGGTTGACGATTGTGGCGATGGGAACCAGCGCCCCGGAAGCGTCCGTCAGCATCAATGCCGCGTTAGTGGGAAGCAATGATATCGCCATCAGCAATGTGATCGGTTCTAACATCTTCAATGGGCTGGTTGTTGTAGGTATCTGTGCGTTCCTGTCCGCCTTCCGGCCGGAAGCGGATATCTTAAAAAGAGATATGCCGGTCAACATTCTCATCACGGCCATACTTTGCCTGATGCTGTGTGACGGTACGGTGCAAAGATGGGAGGGCTTCCTTCTGTTAGCCGGAATGGCAGCCTATCTTGTAGTCATGATCGCAGAAGCCAGGAAAAACAGGACTATAGAGCAGCCTATCCAGAAAATGTCGCTCCCGAAAAGCCTTCTCTACATTGCAGCCGGCCTCGCCGCAGTCATTTATGGCGGAGATCTCGTTGTAGACAGTGCCTGCGAAATCGCTGCAGCCCTTGGCGTGAGCGAAAACCTCATCGGTCTCACCATCATTGCGATCGGCACTTCCCTGCCGGAGCTTGTAACCTCCATCGTTGCAACCAGAAAAGGGGAGAGCGGTCTCGCCCTCGGTAATGCCATCGGTTCGAACATCTTCAACATCCTCTTCATCCTTGGCATGTCAGCAACCATCACACCGCTGTCCGTCCTGCCGGAATCCTTAATAGACGGAGTGATTCTGCTCGCCAGCGGAGTACTCTTATATATATTTGCCCGGACAGACAGAAAGATGGTACGCAAAGAAGGTGCAGCCTGTATCGGACTATATGTCCTGTATACAATATACCTGCTGCTGCGCTGACGAAAATCATCCCCCATGCAAAAAAGGAGGTACCCCACATCATGACGACTTATTTACTTGTGACCGCAATCGTAATTTTTGCCTGCGTTTTTTTGAACAAAGTATCCGACCGTCTCGGCATCCCGACTCTGCTGGCATTCATCCTGCTCGGTATGGCGTTCGGCTCTGACGGCATTTTCAAAATCCCGTTCGACAATTACTCCTTCGCAGAGCAGATCTGTTCCGTATCCCTGATCTTCATCATGTTCTACGGTGGTTTCGGAACGAACTGGAATCAGGCAAAGTCTGTTGCTGCAAAAGCAATCCTGCTCTCTACCGTTGGTGTTGTTGTGACGTCCGGACTCACTGGGGTGTTCTGTCATTATGTGCTCCATATGGGCTGGGTGGAGAGCTTCCTGCTCGGCGCGCTTGTCGGATCTACGGATGCGGCATCTGTTTTCTCTATCCTTCGATCGAAAAAACTGAACTTAAGATATAACACAGCCTCCCTGCTCGAGGTGGAAAGCGGAAGTAATGATCCGTGTGCTTACATGCTGACAGCCACCTTCATCTCCATAGCAAAAGGGCAGGCGAGCGGCGGTCACATCGGGCTTCTGATCGTGGAGCAGATTTTCTTTGGATTACTGTTTGGAGCGCTGATCGCAGTGGCAGCATCCAGGATGCTGCGCAAAATCCGGTTTGCAACAGCGGGTTTTGATATGATCTTTGTAGTCGGAATTGCAATTTTATCCTATGCCCTTCCGTCCAGGTTCGGGGGAAACGGATTCTTAAGTGTCTATATCGTTGGAATTGTGCTCGGAAATACAGAAATCCGCAACAAGCGGAATCTGGTGAACTTCTTTGACGGGGTGACAGGTCTGACACAGATGTTGATTTTCTTCCTGCTTGGGCTGCTGTCATTTCCGTCAAGGCTTCCACAGGTGGTGCTTCCGGCGCTTGCCATTGCAGTCTGGCTCACTTTCGTGGCAAGACCGCTGGCGGTGGCGGGTGTGCTGGTTCCTTTTAAAAGCAGTCTTTCCCAACAGCTATTAGTGGCGTGGTCAGGGCTCCGCGGTGCGGCGTCCATCGTATTTGCGATTATGGCAGAGATGGCGGTGGATACAGAGAACGACCTGTTCCATATCGTGTTTATGATTGTATTATTTTCTATTCTGCTACAGGGCTCGCTTCTGCCGCTTGTGGCGCGGAAACTGGACATGATTGATGAGAAGGGGGATGTCATGAAGACGTTCAATGATTACTCCGAGGAGACACCGGTGCAGTTCATCCAGCTGACTGTCCCAAAGGGACATTTCTGGTGCGGTAAAACGTTGAAAGAACTTACTCTGCCGCCGGAGACACTGATCGTCTTGATCCGGAGGGACGGGGAGAACCGGATCCCGAATGGAGATACTGAGCTTGCAGCAGGAGATGTACTGATTTTAAGTGCAACGTCCCCGGATCAGGTTGAGGGTGTGCGGCTTGTGGAGATCCATCTGGGAGAAAATAATGCTTACATAGGTAAAAAACTTTCCGAGATTCCGAAAAAAGAAAATTCGATTGTGATTTTGATCCAGAGAGGGGATGAAGTGGTGATCCCACATGGAAATATCAGACTGCAGCAGGGGGATATGCTGGTACTCAACCAGACAGAATAGGGAGAACCCTGTTCTGTCAGAAAGTGAGCGTGTCCTCTGTGCCGGAGGACAGATAAGCCTCATAATAAGCGTCCTGACGCCAGTCAGGCAGATGTTTCTCAAGATACCGGTAGAAGTCCGGATTGCGGAACAGATCGGTGACATAAGGCGCATATCTTGTGCCACTGCCGTCGAACAGCTGTTGCACAAGCTGGGAAAAGGAGATGCCGTTGGCATAGCAGCGCCCAATATTGTCGGTTGCTGCATCGAGGCTGTCAGCAACGGTTTTTGAAAAATAGAGAAATACAGAAGAAAAAATAAAAGAAAAAATAAAAAAAATGTTGACGCATGTTGACGGGTGTGCTATATTAGACTGGCGATGGAAGTAGGTCTTTTTTTTATGCCTTTTTTTAGGTCGGACTTATTTTCGACTAAAAGGTGTGAAAAAACACAAAGAATTTTAATGGAGGTGGAAGTTGTGCGCACGAGAATAACACTGGCATGTACAGAATGCAAGAATCGTAATTACAACACGACAAAAGACAAGAAAGCTCATCCAGACAGAA